>SVLR01000010.1 GCA_015067785.1 Oscillospiraceae bacterium | reverse complement strand
AACAGTTCGTTTCCCAAATCTAAAACATAAGATTTTGATGATTCTTGCCCTTGATTTTGCCCTTATTATCTCTCCGAGCGAGGGCAAAACGGTGTAACACATTATGATGGGATGAAATGAGTTGTTTACGAAAACTCCTTTATTTTCAACGGTTTTAGAGCATTTTACTGTGTGTTATAAACAGTCAATAACACTACAGAAATTTGTGATTGTCAAATTCCAATTTATCGAATAGTTAACCGCAGTACCGGTGGTCGGTACTGCGGTTTTTGTTAGTAATAAAGCAGGTCGGAATAGGTGGGGTAGGGCCAGTACTTTTTGTCGGTGTACTTTTCCAAGGTGTCTGCATAGCTGCGAAGAAGCGCCATCTGGGCGCAGATGGTATTATGATAATATTCTGCGGCTGCCTGATTGTCTGCGGGTATATCACCCAGCATTTTTTCCAGGGTTTCGCAGGCTTCGTATAGTTCGTCTGCGGCGCAAGAGAGCTTCTGCGCCAGCGCAGTCTCAGCATTGCAAGGTAGACCTACAGCCGTTTTATCCACAATGCCGCGTGTCAGGGCGGCGCAGTAAGCGGTGGCGGCAGGCAGAATTTGGTGCAGCGCCATATCCACGCTGGTTCTTGCCTCAATGCTTATGATCTTGCAGTAGGCTTCCAAATAGATCTCATACCGGGCGTGGAACTCGTTTTCCGTAAAGATACCGTGCTTTTTGAATAACTCAATGTTCTTTGGCATTGTATAAGCGGAAAGGCTTTCCGGGGTGGATTTCAGGTTGGAGAGACCACGGCGGGCGGCTTCTTCTTCCCACTGCTTAGAGTAGCCGTTGCCGTTAAAGATGATTCTCTGGTGTGCAGTCAGGCTGCGGCAAATCAGGCTATGGAGTGCGTCCTCAAAATCCTTTGCCTGTTCCAGTTCATCGGCATAACGGGCAAGAATTTCTGCCATAATGGTATTAAGAACGATATTCGGTCCGGCAATGGACTGGGAAGAGCCAACCATACGGAACTCAAATTTATTACCGGTGAAGGCAAGGGGAGAGGTGCGGTTCCGGTCGGTGGTGTCCTTGGGGATGGGGGGAAGCACATCCACGCCAATGCGCATCAGACCCTTATCCGGGCCTTCGTAATTGGTGCTATGAATGATGGACTCCACAATGGCGGTCAGCTCATCACCAAGGAAAATGGAAACGATGGCGGGGGGCGCTTCGTTGGCGCCCAAACGGTGGTCGTTGCCGGCGCCGGCGATGGAGCAGCGCAGAAATTCCTGATACTCGTCAATACCGTGGATAAAAGCAGTCAAAAACAGCAGAAAACGGGCATTTTGCGCCGGGGTCTGACCGGGACTAAAGAGATTCTTCCCAGAGTCAGTGGAAAGAGACCAGTTGTTATGCTTACCGGAGCCGTTGACACCGGCAAAGGGCTTTTCGTGGAGCAGGCACACAAGACTGTGCTTGGCGGCGCACTTTTTCATCACCTGCATCATAAGCTGGTTGGTATCACAGGCGTTATTGGCTGTGGTGTAGATAGGCGCAAGCTCATGCTGGCAGGGGGCGGCCTCATTGTGCTTTGTTTTAGACAGCACGCCAAGCCGCCAAAGCTGCTCGTCCAGATCCTGCATAAATCGGGAAACACGACCACGGATCGTGCCGAAATAATGGTCGTCCAGCTCCTGTCCCTTAGGCGGCTGTGCACCAAAAAGGGTCCGGCCGGTCAGCCGCAGATCCTCCCGCTGGGCGTAAAGGTCCTTGGGGAGAAGGAAATACTCCTGCTCTGCGCCGACGCAGGGAATGACCCTGTGAGTGCTGTTGTCCCCAAAGAGCCGCAAAATGCGAACAGCCTCCCGGGAGACCTCGTCAATGGAACGAAGCAGCGGTGTCTTTTTGTCCAAAGTCTCACCGGTATAGGAGAAGAAGCAGGTGGGAATATAAAGACTGCCATCCCGGACAAAGGCAAAGGAGGTAGGGTCCCAGGCGGTGTAGCCCCGGGCCTCAAAGGTCGCCCGTAAGCCACCGGAGGGGAAAGAGGAGGCATCGGGCTCGCCCCGAACCAGCTCTTTGCCGGAAAACTCCATAATGACGGTGCCGTCATCAGCAGGCGTGATAAAGGAGTCGTGCTTCTCTGCAGTAATGCCGGTCATAGGCTGGAACCAATGGGTATAGTGGGTTGCGCCCTTTTCGATGGCCCATTGCTTCATCGCAACAGCGATCTCGTTTGCCACATCCAAAGGGAGCGAGGTGCCGTTTTCAATGCATTGCTTCCACGCGGCAAAAATCTCGCCGGTGAGGCGGCTGCGCATGGTGGCTTCGTTGAATACATCACTGCCGAATAGTTCCGGTATGTTTACAGCAGGAACCATAATCTCTCCTCCAATTCTTTTATTTTTTTATTTTAACGGATGAAAATGGAGATTGCAAGGATAAATATGCATAATTTTCTTTTGCAGAACGACAGATTGTTGTGTAATGCTACAAAAATGTACAGATCCCGCTTTTTTTGAAAAAATCCATTGCGTTTTATTTATCCAATGTGTATAATACCTATAACAATTCTGTTATAAGTTAGGGTGGTTAATTGTATGCAAGTCTACGCGGAAATGAGCAAAGAGCAGCTATCTGCTGCTTACGCCAAGGAAAAGGCCCATTTTGAAGAATGCAGAGCACAGGGTTTGGATCTTAATATGGCCCGCGGCAAGCCGGCAAAGGCCCAGCTGGACGCCGTCAGCGGAATTTTGACAGTTCTCAGCGAGCCGGAGGATTGCGTTGCGGACAATACGGATGTCCGGAACTACGGTGAGCTGGCAGGTATGCCCAGCGCGAGAGCCTTTTGGGCGGACATTTTGGGCTGTAAGCCGGAGCAGACTGTTCTTGGCGGTACTTCCAGCCTCAATCTTGCCTTTGATGTGATCTCCCGGGCGTACAGCCACGGATTACTTCACAGCCCCCGCCCCTGGAGCAAGGAGGAAAAGGTCAAGTTCCTTTGCCCTTCTCCCGGCTATGACCGGCATTTCCGCATCACCGAGTTTTTCGGTGCGGAGCTGATCACCGTGCCTATGACCCCGGAAGGTCCGGATATGGACTTAGTAGAGGAATATGTCAAAGACCCGGCAGTAAAGGGTATTTGGGTGGTGCCCAAGTATTCCAATCCCACCGGCATTATCTTCTCCAACGAGACCGTCCGCCGCTTTGCGGCGCTGAAGCCTGCCGCGCCGGACTTTGCCATTATGTGGGATAACGCTTACTGTGTCCACGAATTTATGGGCGATTATGTGGAGTTCCCGGATATCATCGGTCTGTGCGAGGAGTACGGCAACCCCGATATGGTCTACGAATTTGCTTCTACCTCCAAGATCACCTTTGCCGGCGCGGGCGTTTCGGTGCTTGCCTGCTCAGAAGCCAATGTGGATTACTTTCTGCGGCTGTTCTCCGTGCAGATGATCTCCTATGACAAGGTCAACCAGCTCCGCCATGTTCGTTTCCTGAAGGACCGTGCCCACACGCTGGAGCTTATGAAGAAGCATGCAGCCATTATGGCGCCCAAATTCCAGGTGGTTGCCGATATTTTGGAGGAGCAGCTGAAGCCATGCGGCTTTGCCAGCTGGGGAAATCCCACGGGCGGTTATTTTGTAAGCCTCGATACAATGCCCGGCACGGCAAAACGGGCGCTGGCGCTGTGTAAGGAGGCTGGCGTGGTTATGACCCCTGCCGGCGCAACCTACCCTTACGGCATTGACCCTAATGACAGCAATATCCGTATTGCGCCCAGTCTGCCTCCGGTGGAGGAGCTACAGAAGGCAATGGATGTGTTCTGCACCTGCCTGAAGCTGGCGGCGCTTGAGAAACTGCTAAACAAGTGAGGAAAAGCCTATGGCTGCACTAAAGGAATTATATTATGAAAAACGCGGCAAAATGCTGGTGAAGAATTTACAGAGCCGACATTTTGACGCTTGCTACTGCCAAACCCGGGAAGAAGCACTGAAAAAGGCGCTGGAATGGATCCCGGAGGGCGCGACTGTGGGCTGGGGCGGCGCTATGTCTGCCCAGCAGATCGGACTGATGGATGCCCTGAAAAACGGCAATTATGCGCCTATGGACAGGGAGAGCTGCGCCACAGCTGAGGAGCGGGCAGCGCTTATGCACAAGCATTTGGGCGCGGATGTCTATCTCACCGGTGCCAACGGTCTTTCTTTGGATGGACAGATGGTCAATATTGACGGTACCGGTAACCGGGTGGCTGCTATTGCCTTTGGACCGAAGACTGTTCTCGTCATTGCCGGTATGAACAAGGTGACGGACACTTTGGAAGAAGCTGTCCGTCGCGCCCGGACGGTGGCAGCACCGCTGAATCAGCAGCGCTTTCTGCTGGAAAATCCCTGCACCGTTACCGGCACCTGCGCGGACTGCAAGAGTGTAAGTTGCATCTGCAATCAGATCATTATTACCCGCAACTGCCGCCCGCAGGGTCGTATCAAATTTATTTTGGTGGGCGAGGATTTAGGCCTTTAAGAGAGGAAATATACTGTGTACGAAAAGCTAAAAGCGCTATATGAAAAATACCGCGCTACGGTCATATATTTGGTGTTCGGCGTGCTGACTACGGTAGTTAACTATGCTGTCTACCTGCCCCTTTATAATTTTGTGGGTCTCCCTGCGTCGGTGTGTAACGGCATCGCGTGGGTGGCGGCGGTGGCATTTGCCTATGTGACCAATAAGCTGTTTGTATTTGAGAGCAAAAGCTGGGGTGACGGTGTGTTTGGCGAGCTTCTCCGCTTTGTGGGCAGCCGGGTAGCCTCCGGCGCTGTGGAAACCGTGAGCCTGCTGCTGACGGTGGATATCCTCGGCTGGAACGGCAATATCATGAAGCTGCTCCTTGCGGTATTCGTCATCGTATTTAACTATGTGCTCAGTAAATTTTTTGTATTCAAGAAATAAGGAGGCTGTCAGCCTCCTTATTTCTATGCAATTATTGCAAAATATCTGCATATATGATAAAATCAATAAATACAATGCATTAAATTGAGGAGAACAGGTTTATGGCAATTTTGAAATGCAAAATGTGTGGCGGTGATCTGGTCCTGACAGGGGGCAGCACGATTGCCGAATGTGAATATTGCGGCAGCATACAGACATTGCCTGCCGTGGATGATGAGAAAAAGCTGGCGCTGTTTGCCAGAGCCAACCGACTCCGTATGGCCTGCTATTTTGATAAAGCGGCAGGTATCTACGAGACAATTGTTACCGAGTTTCCGGAGGAAGCAGAGGCTTATTGGGGTCTTGTGCTATGCAAATACGGTATTGAGTATGTAGACGATCCTATTACCGGCAAGAAGATTCCCACTTGTCACCGCTCCAGCTTTGATAGCATTATGGACGACAGCGATTTTGAACAGGTACTGGAAAATGCCGATACAGCAGCTCGTAAGGTCTACCGCGAGGAAGCAAAGCAGATTGAAGCAATTCGAAAGGGAATTATTGCAGTGTCTGCTAACGAAGAACCTTACGATATTTTCCTCTGCTATAAGGAAACCGCTGAAAACGGTGACCGTACATGGGATAGCGTACTTGCCCAGGATGTATATGATGTTTTGACTGATCGAGGATACCGTGTGTTTTTCTCCCGAATCACGCTGGAGGATAAGTTGGGCGTAGAATATGAGCCGTATATCTTTGCGGCGCTGAATTCTGCCAAGATCATGTTGGTATTTGGTACTGATTATGAGTATTTCAGTGCAGTCTGGGTTAAGAATGAGTGGTCCCGATTCCTAAAGCTGATGGCGAAGGATAAGGACAAGCACCTGATCCCTTGCTATAAGGGCATTGATGTTTATGATATGCCTAAGGAGTTTGCAAAATTGCAAGCGCAAGATATGGGTAAAGTAGGTGCCGTTCAAGATCTATTGCGCGGAATTGAAAAGCTGATGCCCAAAAAGCAAAACACCGCAACCATTGTACAGGAGCGTGTTATTGTAGGCGGGAGCGGAAATGTGGAGACGATGCTCCGCCGTGTCTATAGATTTTTGGAAGAAGAAAAATGGACGGCTGCAGACGAATGCTGCGAAAGAATTCTCGATATGGATGATGAAAATGCAGCGGCCTATTTAGGAAAGCTTTTAGCGCAATTCCACGTAAAAAAACAAGAAGAGCTTATCAGCCTCGGTCACGCCATAGAAAACAATGTCAATTATCAAAAGGCAATGCGGTATGGAGATGAGGCGCTGAGAAAAAAGCTGCGGGAATACGCGGAATACGCCCAGAAGAAAGAGATCTATAAGCGCGGATATGCACATATGTCCGGCCGCATGGTGACTGCTGAGGCATATAAGCGTGCCATTTCCGAGTTTGAGAAAATTTCCGGCTGGCAGGATGCAGATCAAAAAATCGAAATTTGTCGTCAGGAAATTGCACGTTTGGAGGAAGCACGAGAACAAAAGGAACAGCTCAAAAAGCAGAAGCGGCAAAAGGCGAAAGAGAAAAAAATAAAAGTGAAAACAGCTACGTCTGCAAAACGCGGCAAAATGAAAATTGCCATTGTGTTATCGGTGCTGGCCGTTTTATTGATTTGTGCAACTGCATTGGGTTTGGCGGAGTATGGGTACAGAAGTATTCCTGCGGCATTATATGCTGGAGAAATCAGTGCCCAAACAGCATACGAGAAAATGCAGCAGTTCAAGTGGTATAAAGAGCCGGATGGTTGTTTTAAAGCTTGGGTAAATAGATTGGATAAAACCCTCTATCCCGAAGTTTGCAATATTACGGAACTGGAAATTCCGGCAGATGTAGCGGAAATTTCGGAAAGGGCATTTGCACATCTGGAGAAGCTCGAGCGCGTTATTATTGCGGACGGAGTGACAAACATTGACAACAATGCATTTATTGACTGTAAAATGCTCAAAACAGTGGTTATCCCCGAGAGTGTAAATAGCATCGGCAATAATGCATTTGATAGCTGTACGAGTTTGACGGAATTGACAATTCCGAACGGCGTAACGAACATAGGTGATGGTGCGTTTAGTGATTGTTCTTCTTTGAATAAGATTACGATTCCAAAGAGCGTGGAAAGAATGGGATTTGATGTATTTGCGCAATGCAGGCAATTGAAGAAAATCTACTGCGAGGCAGAAAAGGCAGGAGAGAACTGGGACTCCAATTGGGTGTGTTTTTATCTCGAGTATAATGGCTCTGAGTGGGCACTGCCCGAGTGGCAGGAAAATTTAGAAATCATCTGGGGTTACACCGGCTGAGATACAGAGATATTAAAAGCCAAGTGCGATGTAATAAAGGAGCAGGTGCAAGACCTGCTCCTTTATTTTTGTATAAATGATTGCAAAATCTGTATGACCGTGATAGAATTATTATATCGAAATATATGCATATGGCAGTGTTTGTACGAAATCGCGTTGATAACGATGGAAACTCGCAGTTGTTTCGATAGCGATACGTTATATTGCCGGAAGGAGAAAAGAAGAATGTCCCCTATTGCAGATGTTATTAAGTACGAGGGAGATAACAGTACCTTTGTGTGGAAGCATCCCCGTACGGATTTTAACAGCCTTACCCAATTGATCGTCCATGAAAGTCAGGAAGCGATCTTCTTTATGAACGGTCAGGCGCTTGACCTATTCGGACCCGGCAGATATACGCTGGAAACGGAAAATATTCCTATGATCGGCAAGCAGCTTCGACAGGGGATTCGTGGGAGAACACCGTTCCATTGCGAGGTCTACTTTATCAATAAAACCGTACAAATGGCCTTTAAATGGGGTACGGACAGCAAGGTAAGATTTCTGGAGCCTACATACGGTGTTCCACTGGAAATCGGCGCCTGCGGTGAAATGAACCTTACCGTTTCCGATTCCCGTAAGCTTTTAGTTAAGTTGGTGGGAACGATGAAGGGAATTGCCTGGGATGACCATAACGGCTTTACAAAATCCCTTGCATCTTCCTTCCGACCTCTGATCTCTACCGCAGTCAAAACCAACCTTTCCTCTTGTATCAAGAGTCAGGGTATCAACATTCTTGAGGTAGATGAAAATCTGGGTGTATTGTCTGATGTGCTGAAACGCAGTATCACCCCCGGCTTTGAGGAATACGGCCTTACCATTCCCGAGTTCTATGTAACTACGGTTGTTCTTCCTGAAAATGATCCAAATGTCGAGAAGATGCGTAAACTGCATTCCTATTCTCTGGAAAAGAAAATGGTGGAGGCTGGAGCTTCTTACGAGGTATCTAAAGCGGAGGCCGCTGCTGCGGTAACCGCCGCACAAAGACAAGCTGTACTGGAAGAAGAAACCACTGCTACTGAGCGGGAGCGCCGTGCGGCAGAACGGGAATTGATCCGCGCACAGGCAACGAAAGTGACCGGACTTGCCGAGGCGGAAGTTATGCGCGCCAAGGGCTATAGCCAAAAGGATGTTTTGCAGGCTGAGGTCCAAAAGGCTTATGCTGAGGGCATTGGGAATATGACCATCTCCGGTGGCGGAGCCGGTGTGGCAGGGGATATGATCGGCATAGGTGTAGGTATGGCCGCAGCCGGCGCAGTTGTTCCTCAGTTTGGTGAGATGTTTAAAGGCTTTGGCACCGAGCAGTCCGTTATCAAGAAAATTACCTGTCCAAATTGTAACAGCGAACTTCCTGAAAACTCCAAGTTCTGTGCAGAGTGTGGAACGAAGATTGCGTTACTGAACGAAAATGAAGTGATTTGCCCTGTGTGCGGTAAGAAGACTGCAAAGGGTAAGTTCTGTATGGAATGTGGTGCTTCTTTGGTTGTGAAGTGTGCCAAGTGTGGCGCAGAGCTACCCACCGGTGCCAAGTTCTGTCAGGAATGCGGCGAGAAGATCTGATAGGGGGGAGAATTATGAAAAAGCGATTTGGTTTATATACTGCTGTATGGGCAGCCCTTTTGGTTCTGTTTAATGTGATTGCCTTTGTTTCCGCAGGGTGGGAAGGACAGGAAAAATATACGACCGCCTTTTGGACCGGCTATGCTTTCATTACAGTTACATTTCTTGGTCAATTGATTTGCGCCTATTTTGCGCTGAAAGAAACCAATGCACAAAAACTTTTCTATCGCATATCTCTGCTTAAGACCAGCTATAGTGGTCTGACCACCACCTTCTTTTTTGGTGGATTGTGTATGCTGATTTCTCCGCTGCCTTATTGGATTGGTATCCTCGTGTGTTCTATCATCTTGGCAGCAAATGTGATTGCCGTTGTTAAGACAGTAGGTGCTATTGACGAAGTTGTGCGTATCGATAGCAAAGTAAAGCAGCAGACCATTTTTATCAAGTCTCTAACTGTGGATGCAGAGGGACTGATGGCAAGAGCCAAGAGTGATGCAGTCAGGGCGGAATGTAAAAAGCTCTATGAAGCAGCACGCTATTCTGATCCTATAAGCAGTGATATGATAGCCTCCATCGAGGGACAGATAACCGTCAAGTTTGCCGTTTTATCCGATGCTGTGTCAGCAGACGATGTTCAGGCAGTTTCCACCGCTGCTGCGGAAATTCTGATCCTAATTAAGGAAAGAAATGCAAAGTGTAAGCTATTAAAGAATGGATAGGGCGTAATAATGCAGATCATTGCAATAAGCAATGAGAATAAATTAAGTGTAAAGCAAAAGAGCAGGAGTTACCTGCTCTTTTGTTTTTACAGGGATGGAAGAACTTGCATCGGATGATTTTGAAAGCAAATCTTTACACAGGGTGAAAAATGCTGTATAATGTCGTAAAAAGGGGGGATAGGATGGAAACAGCGATTTTTGACCCGTTGGAGGCCTTTGAAACGAGACTGAAAGAACAGCATCTTGCAAAAACGGAAGCGTTTTTTGAAAGTCTTGTGAAGCAGTCCGGTGTGGACATTGAAAAAAACCGGGAGACTGTCCGGCAGTATAACGCCTGCAAGGAAAATGTGGGAAAGCTCACTACCAAGCGGAATTGGCTGCGTTTTTTTCGGGTGCTGGCTTGCATTACTATCATTTTGATCCCACTGGTGATCTGGAAGCTGACCCCGATGATCCGCGCCCTTAAAAAAGAGATCGAGGAGGCAGACCAAAAGGCGGAGGAGCTGCTAAATGAGGCACAAAGACAGATGGCACCCCTAAATGCGCTCTTTACCGATCAGGATGCCCTTCGTCTAATTGAGGAGACAATGCCACTGCTTACCTTTGCACCCTGTTTTTCTGCTGAGCAGGAAACGGATATGAAGGTCAATTATGATTTTTCTGTGCAGGACGATGTGGAGCGGTCTTCCGTGGATGTACTGGCAGGCCACTATAACGAAAATCCCTTCCTGTTCGAAAAGAAAAAGATCCATACCATGGGTGTGGAGACCTACCACGGCTATAAGACCATCCACTGGACCGAGCGCTACCGGGACAGCAAGGGCAACTGGCACACCCGCACCCAATCCCAGACGCTGCACGCAACGGTCACCAAGCCCAAGCCCTATTATCACACGCAAGTGGTGCTTTCCTATTGCGCCCAGGGCGGACCGGAGCTATCTTTTACCCGGGATGCCACCAATTTGGACCGTAAGAGTGAAAAGCAAATCGAGCGTTATGTAAAAAAGGGCGAACGGAAGCTGCAAAAGCTGAACGAGGAAGCGGTGGAAGAAAACGACGACTTTACCAGTATGTCCAACTCCGAGTTCGAGGTGCTGTTTGACGCGCTGGACAGAACAGACGAGGTCCAGTTCCGCACGTTGTTTACCCCCTTGGCGCAGACCAATATGGTGGACCTGCTGCTATCCAAAACCGGCTACGGTGACGATTTCCATTTCCTGAAAGCAAAACGCACCAACCGGATCATCACCCAGCACTCTCAGGGAAGACCCTTATTGCTTTCACCTGATGCGTACACCTCTTATAGCTTCGACATTATTAAGAGCAATTTTGAAGGCAAAAATACGGATTTCTTCAAGGCGGTGTATTTTGATTTTGCGCCGCTGCTGGCGATCCCTATGTATCAGGAGCGGCCGGTCCATTCCTTAAAGCCCATTCCGGATCTTTCTCAGCAGTATTCCCTCAAACAGTTTGAGACCCTCGCCAATGCGGCAAATCCCAGTCATATGGTCCACCCCGAGACAAAGACGGAGGCGATCCTGAAATCCTCCTTTGTCCGCTCCAAGGATGGCGTGGATGAAACCTGCATCACCGCTTATTCCTACGACATTGCGAAACGGTTGGACTTTGTGCCGATGCTGGGCGGTGACGGACGGATGCACAGCGTGCCGGTGGAGTGGGACGACTATCTGCCACTAAAGGCAGAAAACCATTTCCTTGTTGCGCGTAGTGAACAGACAAATTCCTCAATTGCAAGCCGTAACGGCTTAAGCATATTCCATAAATCATAAAGGAGAAATTATTATGGCAAATCAATTAGATGAACTCAGTCCCGAAATCAGAGAAGAAGGTTTAGACACCAATGTGATCGTCAAGAAAATCCCGGTAGAGGTGGGTGTTGGCTCCAAGATCTTTGAGATCTTCCTGTGGATCTGCGGCATCATCCCCGGCGTTGTGTTTCTTTTTATGAAGACCAACGCCCAGAAGCATTTTGACCAACTCCAGCAGAAGATCCAGAGAAACGCCTCCCAGATCGACAACTACTTAGAGCAGCGGGTGATGGTGCTCCAGAACTGCGCCCGGCTGCTGGATAAGGCCATCGACCTCGATAAGAGCACCTTTGTGGAGCTGGCAAAGTACCGCTCCGGGAGTGCTGATGCGGACGCTGCCCGTAACGAAATGAGCGGTCAGATCGAGAATATTTCCAGGGACATCAATGTGGCGGTGGAAAACTATCCTGATCTTGCCGCCCATCGGGAGATCGCTGACGCAATGCAGCAGAATATGTACCTGCAGCGGGAAATCACCGCCGCAAGAGAGCTGTATAACGATACCATCGACCAGTGGAACCGGGACATCTTTGCTTGGCCCACCAAAAAGATCGTTGCCGCCAAGAACGGCTACACCACCCGCATCCCTTTCATTGCCTCCAAGGAGATCAAGGAAAAAGCTAAGAGCGTATTTTTCTAATTTCCGATTGTCATTGCCACGGGCGCGTTTGCGCCCGTGGCAATCTCCCGGATGCATCTTCGTATATAACCCTTCCCCCGGGGGGAAGGTGCCCCGAAAGGGGCGGATGAGGAATGCGGGCGGCAAATGATAGGTTTGCAAAACGCATAGACATATTTTTGGGTTTGATATTTCGCCATTCCTCACCCGACCTCGCGCTGCTCGGCCACCCTCCCCCCGGGGGAGGGGATTTTTGGACCGTCGAGGACGCCGGTCCCTACAAATTACCGCACCACGGTTTTTCCGTGGTGCGGATTTTGCGTAAAAAGGCTTCCCCTTGAGGGGAAGCTGTCAAAAATCTTTGATTTTTGACTGATGAGGTGGAGTGGTTTTAGACACCTCATCCGACCTCGCGATGCTCGGCCACCTTCTCCTCAAGGAGAAGGCTTTCCCTAAAGCAATTTTTATTTTTCTACAAACTATTGCAAAAATTTGACAAGTATGTTACGATAGCTATGCCAAACCAATTTAATATACGATAGGGGCGCTCTATCTTTTTATAGGGATACTATACCCTTTTTCGGGCAAAATCGTAATGAGAATTTGATAAAAATGCAAATTCCATCAATACGATTGTGCTCGTGAATAACTGTGCCCTTTATATTGAATTGGTTTGGCGACTATCGGAGTTTGCGTTTTTTGTGCGACTGCTTCGGTGGTCGCACTTTTTATTTTTATGGAGGAGAAAGAAATGAAAAAACTAACCGCAATACTACTTACCCTTATGATCGTTTTGTCCCTCTGCGCCTGTAGCTTTGGCGGCAGCGATCCTACAGAGCCACCCACAGAGCAGCCCACAGAGCCTCCTGCGGAGTATACCATCAACTTTGAATTAAACGGCGGGCAGAATGTGGAGGGTGTCGTATCTTCCGTTACCGTTCCGGACGGAGAGACTGCTGTTATGCCCATCCCCACAAAGGAAGGCTGCGTCTTTGCAGGCTGGTATCTGGATGCGGAGCTGACGAGCCGCTACTTCTTTGATTACCCGCTGGATGAGGATGTTACGCTCTATGCCAAGTTTTATGAGACCGCTTTGGGTGAGTATATCGTGATCTCCAATGTGGAACAGCTGATGGCCATTAAGGACGATCCTGCCGCAAAGTATCTTCTTGCCTGTGACATTAACTGCAAGGGCAATACGCTTACGCCTATCGACGAATTTACCGGTGAGTTAGAGGGCAACGGCTATAAGATCTATAACTATACGATGAGTGAGAGCGCGCTGAATGTTGCTTTTATCCGCACTAATAGAGGCACTGTTAAAAATCTCTCTTTTGGTGATTTTACCTTCGATATTAAGAGAGATACAGGTAGTGATAAGGCCTACGGTATTGTTTGCAGCATCAACTACGGAGCGGTTGAAAACTGTGCGGTTCTTGACGGTGAAATGAAGATTGCCTGCAAAGTCTCCGGTAATAATAGTAATCATAGCATGTATGTTGGCGGTGTTGCAGGTCGCAATTATGGCACAGTTGTAAACTGCAAAACCAATGTGAAAATCTATGTAGAGACAACGCAGGGGGGTCACCATCCCAACAGTTATCAAGGTTGGCAGAGCAGATCAGTCAGTCATTTCGTTGGTGGACTTATCGGTCAAAACCAAGCGGACGCAGTGCTCAGTGATGGCACCAACAATGGAAGTATTCACATTACAAGTACAACTATAACAGCAGGACTGAGCTACAGCTATGTTGGCGGTATTGTAGGTGCCAATATTGGTGATACATCAGCAAGCGGCAGCGTCTGCGATATTACTATTACCTGCATCGGTAACCGCTCGAATCTCCGATTGGGTGGTGCAGTTGGTGAGAATACCGCTTCTGTAGAGAACTGCTCAGCAGAGGGGAATATCAATATCGATCACACTGCCGGTACTACAGAAACCCTGATTGGCGGCTTTGTAGGCTATACCAGCGGTAAGCTCTATAACTGCTACAGCACCTGCGATATTGCGGACAATACCGCGACGATCAAGGCTATCGGCGGCTTTGCAGGTTATAATGAGAAGCTGGCAAATAAAGAATATGTCATTCATAAGTGTTTCTCCACCGGCAGCATTTCCATCAGCGGTGCAGCGGAAAATGTTGGCAAGTTTGTTGGTCTGTCTACCGGTACGGAAAAGGATTGCTGTTACTTAGACACTATGACTATCACAAAGACAACGATCGTCGAGGAGAAAGAGACTACCGAGGAAGTAACTCCCACCAACGATATCGGCACGGCAAAGACAGAAAGCGAGCTGCTGTCTGCTGATTTCCTGGAAAATACGATGTATTTTGACAGAATGGTTTGGTTCCTTGTAGACGGCAAGCTCCCCGAACTGCGATAATTATCATAAGCAACCCGCACCGCGATTTTTCGCGGTGCGGATTTTGCGTAAAAAGGCTTCCCCTTGAGGGGAAGCTGTCAAAAATCTTTGATTTTTGACTGATGAGGTGGAGTGGTTTTAGACACCTCATCCGACCTCGCGATGCTCGGCCACCCTCTCCCCAGGGGAGGGGATTTTTACCCTCCCCTTTGGGGTGGTGCTCCGCGCAGCGAATCAAAATCTAAATGATTGCCGGTGGCAATCATTCAATAAACACGGGGGACCGCTTGCGGTGGGTGGGGTTATTTGTACCTCATCTGTCATTTGCTCGTTCCTCGCAAATGCCACCTTCCCCAAAGGCGAAGGTTTTGCGACAAAAATGTAGGGAATGCATTTATGCATTCCAAAATGGAACGGATAAATCCGTTCCCTACAAAGTGCACAGCGGTGTGCGCTCATAATTTATAATTTGTAACTTGTATTTTGTAACTACCCTGTGCTATACTATTTAGAAAAGGGAAAGGAGGGGCGGAATGGACAAGTTTGTGTTGAAATCCGACTATAAGCCTACCGGCGATCAGCCGGAGGCAATTGAGAAGCTGTCTATGGGTATCGAGAACGGCATCGAGGAACAGGTGCTGCTTGGTGTCACCGGTTCGGGTAAGACCTTTACGATGGCGAACATCATCGCCAATGCAAACCGTCCCACCTTGGTGCTTGCCCATAATAAGACCCTCGCCGCCCAGCTCTGCTCGGAGTTCCGGGAGTTTTTCCCGGACAATGCGGTGGAGTATTTTGTCTCCTATTACGACTACTATCAGCCGGAGGCCTACATCGCCCACACGGACACCTATATCGAAAAGGATTCCTCCGTCAATGAGGAGATCGACCGCCTGCGCCACAGCGCAACCTCTGCGCTCTTTGAGCGGCGGGATGTGATCGTGGTTTCCTCGGTAAGCTGTCTTTATGGCTTGGGCGACCCCATTGACTATAAGAGTATGGTCATTTCGCTGCGCACCGGGCAGGAGCGTCCTATGGATGAAATTCTTGCCAAATTAGCGGAAATTCGCTACGAGCGCAACGACATTGATTTTTCCCGGAATAAGTTCCGTGTCCGGGGCGATACCTTAGAGGTTTATCCCGCCTACTGGAATGGCAGAGCCATCCGTGTAGAGTTCTTTGGTGACGAGATCGACCGTATTAGTGAAATCAATGCTGTCACCGGAATGGTGGAGCGGTATATCGACCACATTGCCATCTATCCCGCCAGCCACTATGTGGCATCCCGGGAAAAATTAGAGCGGGCAATGGCGGAGATCCGCAAGGAATGCGACCAGCAAGTGGAATTTTTCCGCAGTCAGGATAAGCTGATCGAAGCCCAGCGGATCGCTCAGCGGACCAATTACGATTTGGAGATGCTCACCGAGATCGGTTTTTGCACCGGTATCGAAAATTATTCCCGGGTCATTCAGGGGCGTGCGCCCGGCACACCGCCTACAACGCTTTTGGATTATTTCCCCGATGATTTTCTGCTCTTTATTGACGAGAGCCATGTGACTCTGCCCCAAACGAGAGCTATGTACGCCGGTGACCGCAGCCGCAAGGATGCGCTGGTCAATTACGGCTTCCGGCTGCCCTCGGCCTACGATAACCGCCCGCTGAATTTCGATGAATTTACTGACAAGCTCCATCAGCGCATCTATGTTTCTGCTACGCCCGGCACTTATGAGCTGACCCGCTCTGGGCAGACCGTAGAGCAGGTCATTCGCCCCACCGGACTGCTTGACCCTATTGTAGAGGTGCGGCCCGTAGAGGGGCAGATCGACGATCTCATTGGCGAGATCAACGCCCGCAGCGCGAAAAACGAGCGGGTATTGGTGACGACACTGACCAAGAAAATGGCAGAAGACCTGACGGTTTATTTGCAAAAAATGGGCATCCGCGTCCGCTATATGCACGCGGACATCGGTACGATGGAGCGAATGGAGATCATTCGCGACCTGCGTATGGCAAAATTCGATGTACTGGTGGGCATCAACCTCCTTCGGGAAGGTCTTGATCTGCCGGAGGTCAGCTTGGTGGCAATTCTGGATGCGGACAAGGAGGGCTTCCTCCGTTCCGAGACCAGTCTGATACAGACCATTGGCCGCGCAGCCCGAAATGCGGAGGGCAAGGTCATTATGTATGCCGATGCGGTAACACCCTCCATGCAGGTGGCAATTGACACCACCGCCCGCCGCCGTGAAATTCAAAATGCCTATAACGAAAAGCACGGAATCGTGCCCAAGACCATTATCAAGTCCGTCCGCGACCTGATCGAAATTTCCTCGCCCACCGCAGAGCGGAAGGGAAGAGCCGGTATCAAGCTGACCAAGGCAGAGAAGGAAAAAGAGATCGCGCGTCTTGAAAAGCAGATGAAGGAAGCGGCACGCATGATGGAATACGAATATGCAGCGCTTCTGCGTGATGAAATTATCCGCCTCCGTGGCGAATGATAGAGAGAATCCTTGTTTTGGAGGAATGAGAATGAGAAAGATTAGTGTATTATGTGCGGTGCTGACCGTCTGCCTTTTGGCGGCTGTATTTGTGCCCACCAAAGCAAATGCGCAGGCTACGGAGGGGAACTTTACCTATACCGTAATAGACGGAAAAGCAACGGTGACTGCATGCAAGACCTCAGTAAAGGGACATATTCTTGTGCCGGATCAGTTAGGCGGTTATCCCGTAACCACTATTGGCGCAGGCGCATTTCAGGATTGTATTCTCCTGGAGCGGATCACCATTTCAGAAGGCATTACTGCAATTGCGGAAAATGCATTTGGCAATTGCCAGAAGCTGGGGGAGATCACCCTTCCGGAGGGACTGACCACCATCGGTGCCGGTGCCTTTGCTAACTGCGCAAAGCTCACGAAGGTGTCTGTCCCTGCAACGATCACGCAAATCGATGGCACTGCCTTTGAAAATTGCAGCGCGCTTTCGTACAATGAATTCGGTAACGGAAGATATCTGGGCAATGACGCAGAGCGCTATATCGTTTTTATGGAAGCTGTTTCCAAGGGGATCACGACTTGTCAGCTGCACGAAAGCACAAAGGTTATTTTTGATAAAGCGTTTTACGAGTGCGTGGGCTTGACCAACATCGTAATCCCGAATGGTGTCAAAACCATTGGACAGAGCGCTTTTTTCAGATGCAACAATCTTCGAAAGCTTACCGTTGGCAGGGGTATGGCCACCATCGGGGAAAAGGCCTTTGCTCTGTGCTGGGGATTGACTGCCATCGCTCTCCCGGACGGCGTGGAGACCATTGGCAAGGATGCATTTTTGGGCTGCAACAAGCTGACGGATGTTGTGCTGCCCAGAAGCCTGACTACCATTGGTGAGGGCGCGTTCAACAGCTGCACAAAGCTGCAAAATGTTTACTATAAGGGCACAGAGGAAGCGTGGGCGCAGGTCACCGGAAAGGAAGCGATTCAGGCGGATAAGCTCTCCTACAATGCCTCCGACTGTATCCATAAATGGGATGAAGGTGTGATCACTACGGAAGCGACCTGTATTCAGGTAGGCGAAAAGACCTATACCTGCTCTGAATGTCAGGAAAAGCGCACTGAGGAGCTGCCCATGCTCACCACCCATACATATCAAAACGACTGCGACCCGGAGTGCGAGTTCTGCCACGCTGTTCGGGAAATCACGCACAGCTACAACGAAAACTGGAGTGCAGACGAGACAGGACATTGGCACGAATGCGCTGTCTGCGGAGAGAAGAAAGAAGTGCCGATCGCACATACGCCCGGTGCTGCGCCTACGGAGACGGAGCCGCAGACCTGTCTGGAATGCGGCTATATTATCCAGCCTGCTCTGGGGCATACCCATCATTTCAGTCCCGATTGGGAAACAGACAGAGAAGGTCACTGGCACGGCTGTGACGGCTGTGAGGAAAAGGGCGAATATCAGACACACGATTTTGAAAATGCCTGCGATCCTGACTGTGCTGTGTGTGGCTATACCCGTGTGACCCAGCATAGCTATAAGACCGAGTGGTCCGCAAATACCGAGACCCACTGGCATGAATGCACCGGCTGCGGGGATAAAAAAGACGAAAGTGCCCACACCCCCGGCCCCGAGGCAACGGAAACAGAGCCTCAGATCTGTACCGGCTGCGGCTATGAGCTGGCACCCGTCATCGGTGCGCCTGCACCCACCGAGCCTGAGTCGGATGATGGTGATGGCAGCGACATTATCGTGACCGTCATCGTCGTGGTTGGCATCCTCGCTGCCGCTGCCCTTGGCATTACGGAAGTATGCTTCCTACGAAAGAAGAGGAAATAATGGAAAAAATTACTAGCTTTACTATCGACCATATTAAGCTGCAGCCGGGACTGTATGTTTCCCGGAAGGATCGTGTGGGGGAGGAGATTGTCACCACCTTTGACCTGCGGTTTACGTCCCCCAACGAAGAGCCGGTAATGAATACGGCGGAAATGCATACCATTGAGCATTTGGCGGCAACCTATCTGCGAAACGAGCCGAATTGGAAGGAAAAAGTCCTGTATTTTGGTCCTATGGGCTGCCGTACCGGCTTTTATTTGCTGCTGACCGGTGACTATTCTTCTCGGGATGTGCTGCCGCTGGTGACAGAATGCTTCCGTTTTATAAGGGATTTTCGGGGAGAGGTGCCGGGCGCATCTGCCAAGGACTGCGGCAACTATTTGGATATGAATCTGCCGATGGCAAATTTCTGGGGCGAAAAATATTTCCGTCTGCTGGAGAGCATTACGGACGACCGGCTTACCTACCCGGAATAAGGAGTAAAAATATGAAGCTTGGTATTGTTGGCGCTATGGATGTGGAAGTGGCGACATTAAAAGAAAAAATGGAGCAGGTGACCACCAAAACTGTTGCCGGCACGGTGTATTTTGACGGACGGCTGGCAGGACTGCCGGCTGTGGTAGTGCAGTGCGGTGTGGGAAAAGTAAACGCGGCGCTCTGCGCCCAAATTCTGTGCGACTGCTTTGGCGTGACACATATCGTAAACACCGGCATTGCCGGGTCTCTGGATGCAAAGCTGGACATTGGTGATCTGGTCATCAGCCAGGATGTGATCTACCATGATTTTGATCTGCGCTTTTGGGGTCGTCCCATCGGGCAGGTGCCCGGTATGGATGTGACCGCCTTCCCTGCAGATGAAGCGCTTCGTACAGCGGCGTTGAAGGCAGCAGAGGAAGGAAGACCCGGCCACAGCACAGTCGGGCGGATCGCCAGCGGTGACCAGTTTATCTGCTCCAAAGCGCAAAAAGATAAGATTATCCAAGATACAGGCGCTATCTGCGCGGAGATGGAGGGTGCTGCCATTGCCCACACGGCATATAAAAACGGCATTCCCTTCGTCGTTATCCGCGCCATTTCCGATAAGGCAGATGATTCTGCGGAAATGGACTATCCCACCTTTGAGGCCATTGCCGCCAAGCGCTGCGCATCTGTTACGATGAAGCTGGCAGAAATGCTACAAAAATGAGAATTGGCGAACACCAGATGGTGTTCGCCAAATATTTATGTTCTGGAATTATCCACCGGCTTAAAATACCGGTCAAGGGGGGTGCGGTAGTAGTAGAGTACGAAGATCCCGCAGCAGAGGATCCAGCCTAAGGGATAGCCCATAGCGATGGGGATCACTTCATTCCATACGCGGGACATAATGAAAAGATAAACCTGCCTGAATACCACATAGGACGACACCATAATAACCATAGGTGCCCGGGAATTGCCTGCACCCCGGAGGGCAGAGGCGTAGACCTGGGTGAAGCAGGTCAGCAGATAGAAGGGCGTAATGTAGCGCAGAAACAGGGTGCCGTACCGGATGGATTCTGCCTGGGAGGTAAAGAACCGCACCACGTCTCCGGAGAAGATCAGCACTGGGATCATTAGTACACCGGTGACACCTGCGGAGAGCAAAATGGAATTGGTAACGCCTTTTCTCGCCCGCTTTTCCTGTCCACAGCCTAAGTTCTGTCCCACAAAGGTAGTGGTTGCCAACGAAACAGACTGGGCAGGGAGGAAAAGCAGCATATCGATCTTGGAGTATGCGGTGTAGCCGGACATACAGCTGGGGCCAAAGGCGTTGATATAGGACTGTACAAAAATATTGGAGAAGGATGTGATGGAGACCTGCAGAGCGGAGGGGATACCTAAAGTGATGATCCGGCCCAGTAAATGCCAGTTGACCTTCAGCTTTTTAAGCCGGATACGGATGCAGGAGTCAGAACGCATTAGGGAGATGACGATAAGCACTGCGGAAATACCCTGTGAGATAACGGTGGCCAGGGCAACGCCCTCTACCTTCATACCGAATACGAGGACGAAAAGAAGATCCAGCACCGTATTCATTACCGCGCAAACGACTAAGAAATAAAAAGGCCGCTTGGAGTCACCTACGGCCCGCAAAATGGCGGCGCCCATATTGTAAAACACCAGGCCCATTATGCCGGAGAAATAGACGGAAAGATAGGTCTTTGCCTCAGGCCAGACTTCTTCGGGGATCTTGGCAAAATGCAAAAGGAGAGGTGTCAGCAGATGACCGGCTACGGTAAATAAAAGACCCATAACGAAGGTCATCACCATAGCCGTATGTACCAGCTTTTCGATGGCGTCCTCGTTTTTGGCGCCGAAATTTTGGCTGATCAGCGCGCCGGCACCGGCAGAAAAGCCTAAGAAGAAGCCGATGAACATATTGACAATAGGACCCATAGAGCCAACGGCGGCAAAGGCATTGTCGCTGACAAAATTACCGACCACCCAGGTATCCACCGTATTATACAGCTGCTGGAACAAATTACCGATCAAAAGAGGAAAGGCAAAGGAGATGAGCTGGCGGGTAATGCTGCCCTTTGTCATATCCATACTGTGACGCTGTATGCGGTTTTTGCTGTGCTGTTTGATACCAAACAAAGAAAAAGCCTTCTCTCATTGGAAATTCGAATTGATTATAGCACCGATTTACAGGAAATGCAATAATTCGCCCAATAATTCGCCGCAAAAGAAAATGCTTGCAATTCTTGGGAAATGGAATACAATATAGATAACTTATGAAACAAGGTGAATGTATATGAATAAAGTCTATATCCCGGAGGGGTACAAGCCGGTTTTGGATGCCTATGATACTCAGCGGGCAATTGCCTATATTAAGCAGACCTTTCAGGAGGAGTTTTCCTCTGCGCTGAACTTAAAGCGTGTGTCTGCGCCGCTGTTTGTTACAGAGGATTCCGGCCTTAACGACAATCTGAACGGTCACCAACGGGCGGTCACCTTTGATGTGCCGGCGGTAGGCACGGATGCGCAGGTAGTGCACTCCCTGGCAAAATGGAAGCGCCTTGCCCTGAAGCGGTACAATTTCGGCATCGGCGGCGGTTTGTATACCGATATGAATGCCATCCGCAGAGAAGAGGAGCTGGATAATATCCATTCTATCTATGTGGACCAGTGGGACTGGGAAAAGATCATCACCCAAGAAAACCGCAATTTGGATTATTTGAAGCTGATCGTCCGGTCCATCGTCCGTGCGATCTGCAATACCAATGACCGGCTACATGTCCGTTATCCCCAGCTTCGTACAGAGCTTTCGCCGGAGGTGGTGTTTATTACCTCTCAGGAGCTGGAGGATCTGTACCCGGAGCTTACCGGCAGCCAGCGGGAGCGGGAATTTGTCCGCAAGCATAAAACTGCCTGTATTATGCAGATCGGCAGAAAGCTTCGCAGTGGAAAGCCCCATGATGGACGGGCACCGGACTACGATGACTGGAACCTCAATTGCGATATTTTCTTTTGGGATGCTGTTATTGACCGCGCGTTAGAGATATCCTCTATGGGTATCCGCGTAGACGCCCAGGCACTGGATCTGCAGCTCAGCGAAGCCGGCTGCGATGACCGCCGCAAGCTGCCCTTCCATAAGATGCTGCTATCCGGTGAGCTGCCGCTGACCATCGGGGGTGGTATCGGTCAGAGCCGGCTTAGTATGCTGATGATGGGCTGCTGCCATATCGGCGAGGTCCAGTCCAGTATTTGGGACAGCGAAACAATAGCGGCTTGTGAAGCTGCAGGCGTCCCTCTGTTATAAGGAGCTGATTATGCAATACGATTATTTGATCGTGGGCGCAGGTCTTTTTGGCGCTGTTTTTGCCTACGAAGCCACCCAAAAAGGGAAAAAATGTCTTGTGATCGACAAACGGGACCATATTGGCGGCAATATTTATACTTATGAAGAGGCTGGTATTCAGGTCCATAAATACGGTGCCCATATTTTCCACACCTCCAACGAGCGGGTCTGGAATTACGTGAAACGCTTTGCTACCTTTAACCGCTTCACCAATTCACCCATGGCGCGCTACGGGGATAAGCTCTATAATATGCCCTTTAATATGAATACCTTCTATCAGCTTTGGGGCGTTACGACACCTGCGCAGGCAAAGGCAGAGATCGCCAGACAGGTTAAGGAAGCGGGAATTACTGAGCCAAAGAATTTGGAGGAGCAGGCCATCTCGATGGTAGGTAAGGATATCTATGAGATCCTTGTAAAGGGCTATACCGCAAAGCAATGGGGTCGTCCCTGCGCCGAGCTGCCGTCCTTTATCATTAAGCGGCTGCCGGTACGCTTTACCTTTGATAATAATTACTTTAATGACCTTTATCAGGGCATTCCTACACAGGGCTATACTGCTATTGTAGAGAAAATGCTCGAAGGGGTAGAGGTGCGGCTCAATTGCGATTTCTTCGAAAACCGTGCAGAGCTGGAGGCTATGGCAGATCGGATCGTCTTTACCGGCATGATCGATCAGTACTATGATTATTGCTACGGTGAACTGGAATATCGGGGATTGCGTTTTGAGACGGAAACGTTGAACTGTGACAATTTCCAAGGCAACGCAGTGATCAATTATAACGAATACGAGGTGCCCTACACCCGGATCATTGAGCATAAGCATTTCGCCTTTGGGACGCAGGAAAAAACCGTTATCACCCGGGAATATCCCCAAAAATGGGAAAGGGGACAAGAACCCTACTATCCCGTAAATAACGATGCAAATAATACGCTTTATGAAAAGTACCGCGCCCTTGCGGAAAAGGAAGACCGGGTGATCTTCGGCGGTCGTCTTGGTCAGTATAAGTATTTTGATATGCATCAGGTCATTGCTGCGGCTCTTGATTGCGCAGATGGGGAATTGAACGAAATATAAGTTGACATTTTGTTGATTCGGTGTATACTGTAGTTAGAACGAAATATTTCCGTTGAAGCTTTTTGGAAAGCGTTATTTACCGCCCACCGAAAAGAAGAGGACTCTCTGGAGAACACATTAGATTGTGTGCCGAAGGTGCAAGGCGTGAAAACCGCTGAATCTCTCAGGCAAAAGGACAGAGACGCGTTACCATCGGTATTGTGTGCTTTTGAGCAGTCCGTTAAACGGACTGCTCTTTTCAAACCATATTAAAAAGGATGATGTAAAATGTACGGAAAACCGCTGGACGCCATTGGCTTTGTAAAAGAATTTGACCCCATCGTTGCGGAAATGATGGATCGGGAATTTACCCGACAGAAAGAGGGTATTGAACTGATCGCCTCGGAGAATTTTGCCTCTCCTGCGGTGATCGCCGCGATGGGCTCGGTTTTGACCAATAAATACGCAGAAGGCTTGCCCGGAAAACGGTATTACGGAGGATGCCAGTTTGTGGACGAGCTGGAAGCGCTGTGTATTGACAGAGCAAAGACACTTTTCGGCGCGGAGTGCGCCAATGTCCAGCCCCACTCCGGCGCGCAGGCAAATTTGGCGGTGGAGCTGGCATTTTTGCAGCCGGGAGATACCCTTATGGGTATGAGCCTTGCAAACGGTGGACACCTGACCCACGGCAGCCCTGCAAACCTGTCCGGAAAATACTATAACGTGGTTTCCTACGATGTTGACCACGAAACCGGTCTTTTGGATTACGATCAGGTTCGGGATATTGCAAAAAAGAACAAACCCAAGCTTTTGATCGCCGGCGCATCTGCCTATCCCCGGGCGATTGATTTTCAGATCTTTGCGGATATTGCCCACGAGGTGGGGGCGGTATTTATGGTGGATATGGCGCACATTGCAGGACTTGTGGCTGGCGGCGCCCATATGAGCCCCGTGCCCTATGCGGATATTGTAACCACCACCACCCATAAGACCCTTCGCGGTCCCCGAGGCGGTCTGATCCTCTGCAAGGAGGAATTTGCAAAGAAGATCAATTCTGCTGTATTCCCCGGTATCCAGGGAGGTCCTCTGGAGCATATCATCGCAGCAAAGGCAGTCTGCTTCCGGGAAGCTATGCAGGAGGATTTTAAGACCTACACCCACAATATCGTGAAAAACGCCAAGGTGATGGCAGAGGGTCTTTTGGAAGAAGGCTTTGATCTGGTGACCGGCGGTACGGACAATCACTTGATGCTAGCTGACCTGCGACCGATGGGGATCTCCGGTATGGAGCTGCAGACCCGGTTGGACGCAAATCACATTACGCTCAATAAAAATGCCATTCCCGGCGATCCTGCAAAGCCTTCCGTTACCAGCGGCATCCGTGTAGGCACGGCAGCGGTCACGACCCGGGGAATGGGCGCAGAGGAAATGCGCCGCATTGCACAGTGTATCGGTATGACCGCACGGGATTTTGAAGGTACTGCCGACGAGGTCAAAGCCATTGTTGCGGATATTTGCAAGAAATTCCCCCTCTATTGATCATCGAAAGCTCCGAAGCACAGTGCACTTCGGAGCTTTTCATAAGGAGAAAAAGTATGACACGTTTTTTTGTAGAACCGGAAATGTTAAACACACAAACGATCACCCTCTCCGGTGAGAATGCCAATCACGCAAGGGTGCTGCGCCTGAAGGCAGGGGAGGAAGTGCTCCTCTGTGATGGACAAGGCAGGGAAGCGCTGTGCCGCGTGACAGACAGTGAGATGACCTTAGAGGTGCTTTGCTGCCGGGAAAGTCAAGCAGAGCCGGATGTACAGGTCAGCATCTATATGGCATTCCCCAAAGCAGATAAATTGGAGCATGTGATCCAAAAAGCCACGGAACTGGGCGCGGCTGAAATCGTGGCATTCCCAACGGTGCGGTGCGTGTCCCGCCCGGATGACAAGAGCCTCAAAAAGAAGTTGGAGCGCTGGCAGAAGATCGCCGCCTCTGCCTCTGAGCAGTCCGGCAGAGGAAAAATACCGCAGGTCGTGGTGCTGGGCAGCTATAAGGAAGCGTTACAAAGAGCAGCAATGGCAAACCGAGCGATTTTGCTCTATGAAAATGAAAGAGCAACGACGCTGAAAATGGCATTGGAGGCGGCACCTCTTACCACCGTCAGTATCCTCTCCGGTCCGGAGGGCGGTCTGGAGGAAAAAGAGGTGGAGCAGGCAAAGGAAGCCGGTCTGCATATCTGCACCTTGGGCAGCCGGATCCTCCGCTGTGAGACGGCACCCCTTTGCGCCCTTTCTGCTGTCATGTACAGCGCCGGCGAATTTTAATGGATAACAAAGAAAATCGGCGCTTGATGCGCCGACTTTCTTTTTACTTATGATATTTGCTGCCAGCTTGGATCGACTCCGCCCGGTAGAGCTGTTCCAGCACCATAATGCGGGCAAGATGGTGAGGGAAAGTCATCGCGCTCATAGAGAGCTTTAGATCGGCAGCGTTTTTGACCCGCGGTGCAATGCCAAAGGAGGAGCCGATGAGGAAGCAGGCGGCGCTTTTGCCGCTGACCTTTACCTGACCCAGCTTTTCTGCCAGAGCTTCAGAGGAAAGGGATTTGCCCTCCGGGGTCAGCACGCAAAAGAAGGCGCCCTTTGGAATTTTTGCAAGGATCAGGTCGGCTTCCTTTTCCAGTCCTGCGGCAATTTCCGCAGGGGAGGGATCCTCCGGAAGCCGTGTCTCCGGCAGTTCTATTATGGAAAAACGGCAGTATGCCTTTAATCTTTTTTCGTATTCCACGGCAGCCGACAGATAGAATTTTTCTTTCAGCTTACCCACTGTAAGCAATGTAATTTCAAACATACGTTCCTCCGTTACCGTTTTTTCCAGTATAGCACGGGAATAGAGAAATTGCAATCCGGGAATGCTCAAAGAGGAGGGAAGACCATGAAAAAAGAGAAAACCATCGTTACAGATCCCAATGGCTCCTATACCGGCCGTCCCCAGGATCCCGAGGAGAAGCCGATACAGGACGCAGACGACCTATAAAAATACCCGGCATACGCCCAATGTCATAAGCCGAAGTGTCATTCCGATAAGTAGCGCACACTGGCATGGGAATCTCAAGAATCGACGTTGTGCGAGAGATTGCCACAACCAGTTTGCGAACTGGTTTCGCAATGACATATTAACTTAATGACATTAGGCATACGCCAGATACTTATTACATTTGTTCCTTTTTCAAACGGTATTTCCTTTGGGTAGCAAAGCCACCGCGGATATGACGCTGTGCTTTGTTATTATCCAGCACCTGACGTACCTGTATATACAGGACGCGGTTATAGTGTGGAAGTCGTTGGGATAGATCTTTATGTACAGTAGACTTGGATATACCGAAGTGTTTTGCCGCAGCGCGCACCGTTGCTCCGGTCTCTATAAGGTACACAGCCAGTTTGCAGACTCTCTCCTTGATCGCATCCTCCATAAATTCCCCTCCCTGCTGTGTGCTGCCAAGAACACTTTATGTGATAAAACCTTTCTATATGCCTCCTTGACAAACGGAACGCAAATCGGTAAAATAAAAAAAGATTCTCCGGGTAGGGTAAGAAAGAGGGCATCGTATGCAAATTGACAAGAAGATTTTCAGAAATATATTTTTTGTTGCCGCAGGCTGTATTTTACTGTACTGGGCAATCGGTGAGAGCGCCCGCTATGCACTGATCGTGGAAAAGATCAAGGGGATCACGGCACCTTTTATTTTCGGCTCTGTTTTGGCCTTTATTCTGAATGTGCCTATGCGCGGCTTTGAGAATCTACTGAAAAGGATCCCCAAGCCGGGCGCACGCCGGGTGCTGGCGGTACTGCTCACTTTTATTGCTGTGCTTTTGGTGATCGCGCTGGTTTTCCTGCTCCTGCTGCCCCAGCTGTCCAATACACTGGAAAGACTGTTACCTGCGCTTGTCAGCTTCTTTGTGTCGATCGGCAACAAGATCAATGAATTTATGCAGAGCAATCCGGAGCTTGTGGCGTGGCTTTCGGAGAATACGAATTTTGAAAATTTCAATTGGTCTGAATTGGTGCAGAATGCAGTTTCCGTCCTTGGCAACAGCCTGAGCGCTATTTTAGCCGGTGCGATCAACGCGATCAGCAAGCTGTCCTCTGTGCTGATGGATTTGGTGATCGGACTGGTGTTTGCGGTCTACTGCCTTTTCCACAAGGAGACGCTTGCCCGGCAGGGGAGAAAGCTCCTGTACGCCTTTATCCCGGAGAAGGTTGCGGATTATGTAGTCCGTATTGTCCGGCTGACCAATTCCACCTTCTCCAATTTCCTTGCCGGTCAGTGCATTGAGGTCGTGATTCTCGGTTCTATGTTTGCCATCGCAATGGCAATTTTCGGAATGCCCTACATCCCTCTGATCAGCGTGCTGATCGCGGTAACGGCATTTATCCCCATCGTCGGCGCGTGGGTCGGCTGCATCGTCGGCGCGTTTTTGATCTTTGTAGCAAATCCCGGGCAGGCATTTTGGTTTATTATTATGTTCCTCATTCTGCAGCAGGTGGAGAACAACCTGATCTATCCCAAGGTGGTGGGTACCTCCATCGGTCTTTCCGGTATGTGGGTGCTGTTAGCTGTGGGCGTCGGCGGTCAGCTGATGGGCGTAGCGGGAATGTTTCTGATGATCCCCATCGTCTCTGTGTTCTATACGCTCTTACAGGAGCAGACAAACCACCGTTTGCATTTGCGGGAGATAGACCCGGAAAAGCTGAAGGTACAGCCGCCGGAGCTTTCCTCCAAACTAAAAGGCAAGCTCAAACCCAAGACCCGCAAAGTAAAGAAGGAAAAAGTCGAAGGATGATCTGTAAAACGGGACGGCAATGCCGTCCCGTTTTGATTGCTATATAAAAGTGATGCGCCCTGATCTCAGGGCGCATCGTTATTTGGAACTTAGTCCTTGTACTTTTTGGCGTGAAAATTTGTAGCGTTTAGTATCGTGATAAATGTTGTTATTTCGTGCAGATTGTTCTAAAACCTGTTGGTAATTCACTAAAATCAGAGGTCAAAATGCCATTTTGGTATTTTCTGATAGTGTTCTATAGAGTACAAGAATGACACATATTTTATGTTGTTGGTTTTTTGTTGGTTTTTTGAAATTCACAAACCCAAATAAACTTTCTACTATTTGAGAGAAAACTCCTCAACTAAGATTGAGGAGTTTTCTATTGAAAGTGTATAGAACGGACGAGGCTCGTTTAGCTTGAATAAGATCTGGAACAGTTTTAGCATAAAAAATAATGGTCTATAACTATGGGGATACTATGCCCAAATCGTGGACTATGGTATAGCTCAATATGGCCTATCAATAAGTATAAAAGTTAAGAGTAAAGCTTTATTGAAAAGAAACATACTTTATCTTTTTTTATGTCGGTTACGCAATGAATAGAGTATATCTTTATTGAAAAGCAACATTGGGTTTCATGACAAAAGCAGACATCGCGAAGATGTCTGCTTTTTCTATAGTTTGGCTGTTATTTAATTTCCTGTTCCAAGGCATTGAATTCGGGAGTGTTGAAGAAGTCTGCAAGGGTGATACCTAAACCATCACAGATCATTTTGATGGTGAGTAATTTAGGATTTTGGCTTTTTCCATACAGAATGTTCTTTACACTCGATGGAGGTAACGCACAAATGGTTGCCAGTTTGTTAATGCTGATGTCCCGTTCTCCACAAAGAGCAAGGATCCTGTTTCTAACCGCTGTGAGTGTATCCATAATGATGCCTCCATATCGTTTTCTATAAGCATATACGATTTAGATGGACATTATAGGCTATGTGTGCTACTATTAGGCTATACATAGCCGAAAAAGGAGATACAGATATGGAAGGACAGGTTTGCGTATTTTTCGGGCATAGGGAATGCAATAGCTTGGATGCTGAGGTGCTCCGGAACACCATTGAAGAGTTAGTGGGGCAGGGAGTGGAAGAATTCTTGGTTGGGCATCAGGGCCAGTTTGATAGTATGGTACGCAGATGCCTAAGATCCCTTCAGGAGAAATATCCCCATATCCATTATAGCGTTGTTCTTGCGTACTTACCGACTGAACGACAGGAGTATGAAGATTATACCGATACGATGTATCCGGAGGGGATCGAATCGGTGCATCCGAAGTATGCCATTGACTGGCGGAATCGATATTTGTAAATGCAGCTGATATTTGTGTATGCTACATTGATCACACTTGGGGTGGGGCATACAAATTTGTATGGTTGGCTAAAAGGCGAGGTAAGCGAATTATCAACCTGGGGAATCCTAATATAAAGCTGTAGGAGGGGATATGGTATGAGAAGAATACTATGTGCAGTTATGCTGTTGTTGGTGTTAACGGGCTGTGTAGAGCCAATGACAGAGCCTGAACCAACAGGATCGTACAAGTATGGAATCTATGAGTTTAACTTTTTGGAGGAGCAGATCTCCGGTGCACCTACGGATGACTGGGAATTTGTTTACAGCTACAATGGGGAAACGATTGCCAGCGGACATCAGATTGCCTATTCTCTGGAACTGTTTACTTTTTATCGCATACAGGTTGTGGCCACGCAAAAGAGCAACCCGGATTACACATATAGCACCATATTCCCGGTAGCCATCTGCGAAGTTGGTTCTGGAAAGACTGAAATTACTGTAACGGGAGATGATGGAAAAAGTGCAACATTTAAAATCACTTGCGGTTTGTTACAAATTGAAAAATGTTCTTAGGCCTGTGTATATGACTTGTAGCGAAATGCAAAGGTTACTCATACTTGATGATTTTAATGTTGTTTTGAATTAAAAACTTAGATCATAAAAATATGGAACAATTCTCCACCTTGGTAGAGAAACAACCATAGGCTATCCGCGCCAAACCTAACCTGCATCCCGGGGTGAGTTAGAATTTTAACTCCCCCCCGGGATTTTTAATGGCGAATTTGCTTATATAACCTTGCGATCACCGTCGAATTTGATAGAAATTATGCCATACCCCTTGTCGTTTTCCCTTTTCGTGGTATGGCAACAATATCTATATCACATATTATATACAGACGATGAGTAGATGATGGAAACTCGCCTATGTAGATAGTTGTGATTACTAACGATCAAAAATGTTAACAAAAAATCTTGAAAAATTACCCAAAAGTCCTGTCTTTGCGTTGGGCTATTGCAAATTTGTACATAATTATGTAACATAAAGCTAACTTAAACAGGTTATTTGTGAATAATGACCGTTTAAAAAATCATAGGAGGTACATATTATGAAAAAAAATCTCTTAGCGTTTCTCCTTGCGGCAGTTATGATCGTTACTTGCGTTTTGATTGCTGCGCCCGTAACAAAGGCTGATGCTGCGGCTGAGCCTGTTGTCATTAATGACTTCTCTGTAGAGTACACACCTGAATATGATCTGGTGTGGGGTGCTGCAGGTAGTGGTACTATCCATGGCCATTATCCTGAGCATATGGGCGCTACCGGCTGTCTTGCTCTTGGTGCTACGAACGAAAGCTACCATGGCTTCTTAGTAGCTACCGCGGACTTCTCTGCTTACGAGACAGTTACTCTTCGCCTGTATGTAAAGGAAGGAACCAAGGCTGTTTACTGGTGGTCCGACTCTCTTGCGGATCGCAATGCAAGTCAGATGTTTGGCTTCCAGTCTGAAACATGGTTTGATTATACCATCGATGCTTCTCAGCTGGGTACTCAATTATGGCTCCGCCTCGCTTCTCAGAACTGGGGTCCTAACGCCTATGTTTGGGTCGATTCCATATTCCTTTGTGTGGTAAGGGTGTCTGCATCCTTTTGCGTATGTATAAATAGGGGAGATTATTATGCAAAGAGACCTTTTTAATAATAATTACAAAGATATTTATGTATCAACAGGCCGCGTAGATTTTCGGGGCACGCAATTCCCGGTGTTCTGCTACAGAACGGGTTTGACGGTTTATGAAGAAAGCTTTGATAACGGCCGGTTAGTTTCTGCAGGATGGAATACTTCCGGCACACCGCTTAATGTTTTGGAGGATATTCCCGTTCGCCTGAATTTTGAGGACTATCCTGAGCCCTTTGCTTTTTCTGTTGAAGTCAACGGAGAATGTCTCGACTATGATTGGGATTATGTCGGCTTTGAGAAAAGTGAAGAATATATTTCTGCAACTAAGACTGAGACACTCCACGGCATTATTACTTTAAAGAGCAGAATTTATCCGCTAACGGTCGAGGTGCATACGATCCTCTCGGGCAGCGCGATTTTTACCCGGTATATTACGCTGAAAAATGAATCGGATCAGCCAATGAAGATCAATAAGCTTATTCCTATGTCCGGCGGTATGGAGACCTTTGAAGATTGGGATCACTATTTCGACGGAGATAAGGATAAATTCAAGGTGTTTTCCCTGGGTTATATGGATACGGACAAGGCCTGTGCTGAGGGCGCGTTCCGCTGGCACGAGATGCCCTCCTGTGGCACGGTGGTTTCTGGCAAGTTTAAGAGCGACCGTTTCCGTTATCCTATGTTTATGATCCGCAACAACGCGTTAGGGCATATCTACTTTGGACAGATGGCTTTTACCGGTGGTTATGAGATGTACTTTAACCTGAATATCACAACTGCATTTTTGTTGGTACGGATGAAGAAGGCAGACCAAAGCACATCCATCGGCGCGGTACGATGGGTGCTTTCAAACAGACGGAAACAGGAAGCAGGGCGGAGTATAGCTTCCATTATGACGGGGAGAGCGAATGGCTCTTTGTTTTTGAAGCGCCTATTGATATGCTGGCGTTCATCACACTCCACCCGCAGAACTGGCAAAGGCATTCCTATGTGGCGCTCTGCTCTGTATCAGAGAAAGCAATCCTCCATCGCCTGAAGGTAAATCCAAGACTCAAAAAGATTGTGCTTTGCTTGGATCACGATAATGCAGGCCGTGCAGCCTGCGCACGCATGACAGAGATTCTGAAAGAACAGGGCTATACGGATGTGCAGACGCTTCATTCCAAGAATAAGGATTGGGGAGAAGATACAAAGGAGAACCACGGTGTGGCGCCTATCCGCGCAGAGGCGGATGATACAGAAGCGATCTGTAAGTTGTGCCGGGAATATATCTCCATGGCTAAATACGAAAAGAAACCACCGCAGCTACTAACGAAGGTTAACGCAGTGGCTTCCAGTATTCAATTTAAAATTCCCACAGTTAATGAAAAGCAGATCGATACCTTTATCGTTCTGCTTCTTTTGCTTTCTATGGATGAGTATAGGAAGTGCCTGCAGGATGGCTCTTGGGAAGAGATCTATAGGAAACTCACCGGGATGTATGTGTCTTACGCAGATAACGGAAATACAGAAATGCGTTTACGGCAGATCTGTAGTGATGTCCGTGAGATGAATCAGGTGTATGACATCCCCAGTATGTTCAATGATGCAGATATTTTCGTAAAGCCTATTTTGAAAGTTGTGATGGACTGCATCCGTCTCATTCATCATATGGAGGGGAGGGAAGGAAATGCCATCGGTATCAAGTCGTGAATTGGATCCGACAGAGCGTCGAGCCATTCAGAAACTCATAAAGGCAAAGTGCGCCAATTATGATTGGGAGTACGGATGCCTTCTACTGGATGAGGATTGTCCGATGATGATTATCGGATTTACAAACAGCGCGCTGTGTAAGTACTTTCGGAATGTGGTTTTGTATTATGATCCAGGCCTCCAGGTGTTGTTTCAGGATGGTCCTGTACGCATCTGCAAAAATTGTGGAAGCCCGTTTCCGGCATCCAAAAACAAGCTGTACTGCTCGTTAAAATGCTCTGAAATTGCGCGCAGACGCAAGAACGCAAAGAGGAATCGAAAGTACCGCGGAAAGTGCTCACAGACGTGACGCTTTTACCCCTTGAAAGTGCCCTAAATACGCGGGTTTTTAGAGCCGATTTTGAAGGGGTAGGGTATATATACCTATTTCCCGATTTTCGGGGGTAAAAGCGTCACGCTCTTCATTTTAATAAGCAAAGAAAGGAGCGCCAATGGAAGGTGTAGAAACACTGATTATTTTATCTGTTGTGATGTTCACGGTGCTGGGTGCAATCTCAGTACTGTCTCACATTTACAACCTAAACAGCATTAAATCCAAGACCGTAGGCGATGGTCAGCACGGTACGGCACGATGGGCGCGGGAAGAAGAAATTAAGAGTGCCTACAAGCACATCCCCTTCAAACCCAACCAGTGGCGCGAGGGAAAGAATCGGCCTCAGCCTGACGAGCAAGGTATCGTGGTGGGGTGCCGTACTGCCAAAGGCACCACGACGGCTATGGTAGATACCGGCGATGTCCACGCCCTTATGATTGGCGCAGCCGGTGTGGGTAAGACAGCCTATTTTCTGTATCCCAACTTGGAGTATGCCTGTGCCTCGGGTATGTCGTTTATCACATCCGATACCAAGGGTGACCTGTACCGGCACTACGGTAAGATCGCCAAGGACTACTACGGTTACAAGGTGTCTGTTATTGACCTGCGTAACCCTACCAAGTCAGACGGTAATAACCTTCTGCATCTGGTAAACAAGTATATGGATCTTTGGAAGAAAGAACCCAACAACCTGGCCTATAAGGCAAAGGCGGAAAAGTACGCAAAGATCATTTCCAAGACCATCATCGCATCCGGTATGGATGGCGCATCCTTTGGTCAGAATGCATTTTTCTACGATGCGGCGGAGGGCTTGCTGACGGCATCCATTTTGCTTGTGGCAGAATACTGCGAACCGGAAGCACGGCATATTGTTTCTGTGTTTAAGATTATCCAGGATCTACTGGCACCCGCGGGCGTCCGCGGCAGAAACCAGTTCCAGTCCATAATCTCCAGATTGCCGGAGGATCATAAGGCGAGATGGTTTGCCGGTGCTGCATTGAATACTTCTGAGCAGGCAATGTCCTCAGTTATGTCCACAGCCCTATCCAGACTGAACGCTTTCCTGGACTCTGAGCTGGAGCAGATCCTTTGCTTCGATACAGCCATCGATGCAGAAACCTTCTGTAATGAGAAATCTGCTATCTTTGTGGTACTGCCCGAAGAAGATACCTCCAAGCACTTTATGGTGTCCCTGATCGTACAGCAGCTATACCGTGAGATCCTGGCCGTTGCCGATGAGAACAATGGTAAACTCAAGAACCGCGTTATGATGTACCTCGATGAGTTCGGCACCATTCCTAAAATCGACGGTGCAGAGATGATGTTCTCCGCATCCAGATCCCGTAGGGTATCGATTGTGGCAATTATACAGTCCTTTGCCCAGTTACAAAAGAACTATGGGAAAGAAGGCTGTGAGATTATTACGGACAATACGCAGCTGACGGTATTTGGTGGCTTCGCTCCCAATAGCGAATCTGCGCAAGTGCTTTCCAAGGCACTGGGTACCAAGACGGTGCAGTCCGGTTCTGTTAACCGAGGCAAGAACGACCCGTCCCAATCCCTGCAGATGATTGAGCGTGCGCTGCTGACCCCGGATGAACTGAAGTCGTTGCCGAAAGGTACCTTCGTGGTTATGAAAACAGGCTTCTATCCTATGCAGGTGAAGCTTAAGTTCTTCTCCAAGTGGGGTATTGTTTTCCCGAAGGGCTTTTATACTGTTGCGGATAGGGGAAACCGTAAAGTTACCTATGCCAGCAAGAAGAGTCTGGAGGCAAAACTCCCAGCGCCGGAAACCAGTAAAAGCGTGGGAACTGTTATGACAGTGGAAGAGGTACTGAAGCGCCAAGAAATGTCAGCCAAGACAACACGGGCTTCTTTCGGTCAGGTTAAACCGATGTCTGCAAAACCGGACGAAAAGCCAGCCGGCGATGTTGGGGATGGTTCTGACAGCATGCCAATGTCCGAGAGCAATATATCCAGTCGGGAGGAAACAGAAATCCTGATCAATAAGGATGGTGATATTATCTGTGAAAGACTACGAACAGATATTCCGAGATGACCTATCCTTTGCAGCGCAGAGTATCTACAGATACCTGCGCTACCGGCAGGGGAAGGGGGTATGCTGTTATCCCTCACACAAGAGAATAGCAGCAGATACCAAATGCAGTGTATCCACAGTCAAGCGAGCAATAAACGAGCTTGTAAAAGCGGGATACATTGAACAGAAAAACAGGCGGAGGTCTAACGGAACAAAGACCTCCAATATCTATATTTGCAAATAAAAACAGCCTACGGCAATAGGCGTATGATGTCTAATACCGTGGGCTATGTTATGAATGTTTAAAGGCCAAGATATAGCTTTGTTGTAGGAAAGGGAAGTACAAATCGGTTTATTGTATATGGAAGGAGAAAATATTGGATTCTGTAATTTATATGAGTATTAGGCAGACAGCGAAGAAAACGGGAATTGCGGAGTCTTTTCTGCGTTCAGCTGTCAAGGAAAAAAAGATTCCCGGTTTTTATTCTGGAAGAAAATTCCTTATTAATGTCCCTCAACTTATGGTTGTCCTGGAAGAGCAGAGCAATCGTAGTTTTGGAGGCACCAATACTATTTCTAACCGCAAGGAATCATAACCAATAAGCAAATACAGCCCCTTATTACAGGGGCTGTACATTATAAGTGACTTATGGATGTTGTAAATTCAACTTCTTCACATAATAAAAATTAATAAAATTCTTTACCAGTGCTCCGAACAATTAATTTTACATCGCTTCCAAGCATATCAGCTATATGGACAACTTCATCAAAGGAGAAATTATCTCGGTAGAGTTTGTTACTCATTGATTGCGGTTGAATGCCCAACGCGGAGGCTAACTGGCTGACAGAAATATTCTGCTCGTGCATTAACTGTTTAATAGCTTTTGCGGCACCCATACGTACCCCCCTCACATTGTTACTATTGGAAGTATATCAGATAGAGAGATATTCTGTCAATAACGGATGTGAAAATAATCAATAAAGAGTATATAATCATTGACAATATAATCAAATGCGAGTATAATATAATCGAAAGATACAACCAATATGTGGAAAGGAGTTCATATGGCAAGTATTACAAAAAGGACATTGAAAGATGGTAGTCGCGTTTATCAAATACGAGTTTTTCGTGGTCGTGATCCTATCACGGGTAAACAACTGGCACCTTACACAATGCGGTACACACCGCCTGAAAGCTGGTCTGATAAGAAGGCGATGAAACAGGCACAGATTGAAGCAGCAACATTTGAAGCAAACTGCGTTGCAGGGACAGTTATGACAAGGGCTGACCGGAAGGCTTACGAACAGGAGCAGGTCAGGATTGCGGAGGAATTGAGGCGTGAGGAGGAAAGGAAAATGACATTCAATATGTATGTCGAATTTTTCATGGAGCAATCCAAATTTACTCGCAGCCTTGGAACCTTAGGAAATTACCGGAATGTTTTTAACAGAGCATCTAAGAAACTTGGTGAATACAAAATGACGGAAATTACACCAGTTATTATGAAAGGATATATTTTCGAGCTGCAGTCCAATGGTGTGAGTGAGCGTAGTGGTGCCCCATTATCATATAATACTATTGGAAAACATTACAATGTGCTTCATACATTATTTGAAGCCGCAGTATCAGATGAGGTGATTGTAGATTCACCGATGAAACGGATAAAAAAGCCAAAGCCAAAAAAGGACGATATCAAGATGGAGTCGAAATCGCTGACGTTGGAAGAATCTAGAAGGTTGCTTGAGTGCCTTAAAAACGAACCTCTGAAGTGGCGCGCTTTGATTATGTTCTACCTTGACAGTGGATGCAGAAGAGGTGAAGCAATTGCTATGCGGTGGAACGATATCAATCTAAAGACTGGGTGCATAGAGATTAAAGGAAATGTACAGTACGAAGTTGGAATAGGTAAGTACATTACTACACCAAAGAGCGGTAAAGGGCGAACGGTGTTTCTAAATCCACCAGTATTGACTGTGCTGAAGGAATGGAAACGGGAACAACTTAGAATGCAATTGGCAATGGGGATACCTGGTTCAGGATTCGTATTTACGCAAGATGATGGGGAAATGATGGATCCCAATGCACCAACCAAGTATTTGAGGAAGTTTGGCAAGAAATATGGCTTCCCTGGTTTACATCCTCATACTTTGCGGCATACGATGGCGACAATTAGTATAGCCAATAATGCAGATATCGTTAGTATTAGTAAAAAACTAGGACACGCAGCACCAGCTATAACATTAAATATTTATAGTCACGCAAATCAGGAAGCTCAGATAAGGGCAAATAGAACACTAGAATTGGCACTATATAAAGAGGCATAGGTTGTACAAATACAATGCGCAATGTTGATTTATCAGAGGTTCGGGAGAGAAGTATTCCGGGCCTCTTGATTTTCATATAGGGCAACAAATTGGATAATACTATAGTCTGTTGGTTTTTTGTTGGTTTTTTGATTTTGTAAAAATAAACAATAGGCTAAATAGTTTGAAATAATATCCCCTATTCGGGTAAAATCCCGAATAGGGGCTTAAAAAATTAGGAATGATTAGGTGAGATTAGTCCTTGTACATCTCAACCAGCTTCAGCAGGTGCTCGTAACGCTCCTTGGCAGCAGCCTCGTTCTTAGCGAACAGCTCGGTTGCACGCTCGGGGAACTCACGGGTAAGTCTGCTGTAGCGGGCCTCGTTCATCAGGAACTCCTGATAGCCATCCTTGGGAGCCTTGGAGTCCAGAGTAAACTTGCCGGTCTCCTTGGAGGGATCGAAGCGGAACAGATTCCAGTAGCCGCACTCAACAGCCTTCTTCATTTCAGCCTGGCAGTTCATCATACCGCCCTTAATGGAGTGCATCTCACAGGGAGCGTAGCCGATGATCAGGGAAGGACCGTTGTATGCCTCTGCCTCGCAGATAGCCTTGATGGTCTGTGCCTGGTTTGCGCCCATAGCGATCTGGGCAACATAGACATAGCCGTAGCTCATTGCAATCTCAGCAAGGCTCTTCTTCTTGGTCTCTTTACCGGAGGCTGCGAACTGAGCAACCTGACCGATGTTGGAAGCCTTGGAAGCCTGACCGCCGGTGTTGGAGTAGACCTCGGTATCGAATACAAAGATGTTCACATCCTTGTTGGAGGCCAGCACATGGTCAACACCGCCGAAGCCGATGTCGTATGCCCAGCCGTCGCCACCGAAGATCCAAACGGACTTCTTGCTGAGGTATTCCTTCTGAGAGAGGATCTCCTTAACGGTGTCGCAGCAGACCTTTGCTTCCAGATTAGCGATCAGTGCCTTGGTAGCAGCCTTGTTGGCCTCGCCATCGTTGAAGGTGTCCAGCCAAGCCTGGCAGGCAGCCTTGCGCTCGTCGGAGACAGTGGTCTCCATAACGGTGCGGACCTTGTTAGCCAAAGACTCACGGATCACAGCCTGTGCGGTGTACATACCCAGACCGTGCTCAGCGTTGTCCTCGAACAGGGAGTTTGCCCATGCGGGACCGTGACCGTCAGCATTTACAGTGTAGGGAGAGGTAGCAGCGGGACCGCCCCAGATGGAGGAGCAGCCGGTAGCGTTGGAGATATACATACGGTCGCCGAACAGCTGAGTTACAAGGCGAGCGTAGCTGGTCTCAGCACAGCCTGCGCAGGAGCCGGAGAACTCAAGCAAGGGCTTCTTGAACTGGCTGCCCTTGACGGAATTGTCTTCCATTTCGGGCTTCTGAGCGACCTTGGCGACCATATAGTTGAAGACTTCCTGCTCGCCCAGCTCCTGCTCCTGAGGTACCATGTTGATAGCCTTGGTGGGACATACGCCGACACAGACGCCGCATCCCATGCAGTCCAGAGGAGAAACAGCCATGGTGTAGGAGTAAACACCCTTGCCCTTGCCAGCCTTGATGGGAACGACGCGTGCAGCAGCGGGAGCGGCAGCAGCCTCAGCCTCAGTCAGAGCGAAGGGACGGATGGTTGCGTGGGGGCAGACATAAGCACAGTTGTTACACTGGATACACTTGGTCTCGTCCCAGTGAGGAACGGTGACGGCAACGCCACGCTTCTCGTAAGCAGCAGCGCCCAGGGGGAACTGACCGTCAGCCAGACCGTCGAAGGCGGAAACAGGCAGGCTGTAGCCGTCCATCTTGCCAACGGGGTTGAGGATGGTCTTAACGACCTTAACGGTGTCAGCGGGGCCTTCCAGATTCAGCTCGTCAGCGGCGGCCTCAGCGGTAGCCCAAGCGGCGGGAACATCGATCTTCACATATGCGGTAGCGCCGGCGTCGATGGCATCCCAGTTCTTGTCAACAACATCGCGGCCCTTCTTCAGGTAGGAAGCCTCAGCAGCGGCCTTCATATAGCCGATGGCCTCGCTTTCGGGCATAACCTTTGCAAGGCTGAAGAAAGCGGACTGCAGAATGGTGTTGGTGCGCTTGCCCATACCAACCTTGATAGCCAGGTCGATAGCATTGATGGTGTAGAGCTGGATGTTATTCTCAGCGATGTAGCGCTTGGAAGCGGCATCTAAGTGATGCTCCAGCTCGTCGAGGGTCCACTGGCAGTTGATGAGGAATACACCGCCGGGCTTTACGTCCTGAACGATCTTGAAGCCCTTGGTGATATAGGAGGGGTTGTGGCAGGCAACGAAGTCAGCCTTGTTGATGTAGTAGGGAGACTTGATAGCCTTGTCACCGAAGCGCAGGTGGGAAACGGTAACACCACCAGTCTTCTTGGAGTCGTACTGGAAGTAAGCCTGTACGAACTTGTCGGTGTGGTCACCGATGATCTTGATGGAGTTCTTGTTTGCACCGACGGTGCCGTCGCCGCCCAGACCCCAGAACTTGCACTCGATGGTGCCTTCTGCAGCGGTGTTGGGGGAGCCCTTCTCCTCAAGGCTCAGGTTGGTTATGTCGTCAACGATACCGACGGTGAACTCATGCTTGGGCGCATCCTTTGCCAGCTCCTCGTAAACAGCAAATACGGAAGCGGGGTGGGTATCCTTGGAACCCAGACCGTAACGGCCGCCGATGACGGTAACATCATTCTTGCCGGCCTTAGCCAGAGCCATAACAACATCCTGATACAGAGGCTCGCCCTGAGAGCCGGGCTCCTTGGTGCGGTCCAGAACCGCGATCTTCTTTGCGGTTGCGGGAATAGCAGCAAGCAGCTTTTCAGCGCAGAAGGGACGGAACAGACGGACCTTAACAAGGCCGACCTTCTCGCCGTGGGCGTTCAAATAGTCGATAACTTCCTCGATAACGTCGTTGATGGAGCCCATAGCAACGATGACGCGGTCAGCGTCGGGCGCACCGTAGTAGTTAAACAGCTGATAGTTGGTGCCCAGCTTCTCGTTGACCTTAGCCATGTACTTCTCCACAACTGCGGGCAGAGCGGTGTAGTACTTATTGCAGGCCTCGCGGTGCTGGAAGAAGATATCATCGTTCTCGTGAGAGCCGCGCATTGCGGGGCGCTCGGGGTTCAAAGAGTGCTTGCGGAATGCGTCCACAGCATCCATATTGGTCATTTCCTTCAGATCCTCGTAGTCCCAGATAGCGATCTTCTGGATCTCGTGAGAGGTACGGAAGCCATCGAAGAAGTTGATGAAGGGAACACGGCCTTCCAAAGCTGCCAGGTGTGCAACAGCACCCAGGTCCATAACTTCCTGAACGTTGGTCTCACACAGCATAGCAAAACCGGTCTGACGGCAAGCGTAAACGTCGGAATGGTCACCGAAGATGTTCAGCGCCTGGGTAGCTACGGTACGGGCAGAGACATGGAACACGCTGGGCAGCAGCTCGCCGGCGATCTTATACATATTGGGGATCATCAGCAGCAGACCCTGAGAAGCGGTATAAGTGGTGGTCAGGGCACCGGCGGCCAGAGAGCCGTGAACAGTACCTGCGGCACCTGCCTCGGACTGCATCTCAACGACCTTGACGGTATTGCCGAAGATGTTCTTACGGCCTGCAGCGGACCACTGGTCAACATAGTCGGCCATGGGGCTGGAGGGGGTAATGGGGTAGATGCCAGCTACTTCTGTAAAGGCATAGCTGACGTGGGCAGCAGCGGTATTGCCGTCCATTGTCTTAAATTTTCTTGCCAATTCAAAATACCTCCTAAAGTATTCAATTTTTGCGCGTATATAATAGCATCTTTTTCCGCGTTTGTAAAGCAATAATCCTGACCAAGTGGGGAAAAAAGTGGGATTATGTTGTTATTTTTTATAGAAAGAAAAAAAGAATTGTCTTTTTAAGGTAAATAGGGTATGATATATCCAAATGATGCAGGGGAGATGGCACGATGATTTGCAGTGTACATACGATGAGTATTACCGGCATCCGGGGAAATGCAATCCGGGTGGAATGCTATATATCCAACGGTCTGCCGGCTTTTGAAGTGGTAGGTCTTCCGGACGCGGCGGTCAAAGAGGCCCGGGAGCGCGTCCGTGCAGCAGCCAAGAACAGCGGAATGAAATTCCCCACAGGACGGATCACAGTCAATTTGGCGCCTGCCAGCTTAAAGAAGGCAGGTACGCATTTCGATTTACCCATACTCCTTAGTATTTTGTGTGCAAGCGGCGCTGTCCGCAGGCCAAAATCCACCACCGCCTTTTTGGGCGAGGTCAGTCTGGACGGGGAGATCCGACCCATTACCGGTGTTCTGCCCATGGCGATCGCTGCAAAGCAGGCCGGCTTTACCCATGTGTTCGTTCCTGCAGAAAACGCGCCGGAGGCTACCTTGGCGCGGGGTCCTGCCATTATGCCCATCCATACGGTCCGTGAGCTGATCGAAGCCCTCAACGGAGAACGGGAGCTGACAGAGGAGCCGATTTGGGTCCCGGAGCCGCAGGAAACAGAGGCGTTGGACTTTAAGGATGTGCTGGGTCAGGAAAATGTAAAGCGTGCAATGGAGGTGGCTGCTGCCGGCGGTCACAATGTACTGCTCATTGGCCCTCCCGGTGCAGGCAAAAGTATGCTTAGCCGCAGACTGCCCTCTATCCTGCCGGATATGACATGGAAAGAGTCTTTGGATGTCACACAGATATACTCCGTAATGGGTATGCTGTCACCGAAGTCACCGCTGGTTCGCCGGCGTCCCTTCCGCAGTCCCCACCATACCATTTCCAATGCAGGCTTGGTCGGTGGCGGCAGCAACCCGAAGCCGGGTGAAATATCCCTCGCCCACAAGGGTGTGCTGTTTTTGGACGAGTTGCCGGAGTTCCGCAAGGACACACTGGATCTGATGCGTCAGCCCTTGGAGGAGGGTGAGGTGACCATTGCCCGGGTGTCCGGCTCCTTTAACTACCCTGCAGAATTTATGATGGTCTGCGCGATGAACCCCTGCAAATGCGGCTGGTACGGGGATCCCTCCAGAAAATGCACCTGCTCGGAGCAGTCGGTGAAGAATTACAGAAGCCGTATTTCCGGCCCGCTTTTGGACAGAATTGATATTATCGTAGAGGTACCTGCTGTAGATTTTGAAAACCTGCGCCGCAGGGAGGAGGCAGAGCCCTCCGCGAAGATCAAGGAACGGGTCAACGCTGCCAGAGACATACAAAACCGCCGTTTTGGAGAAAGCAGCGGTATGTGCAATGCCCGGATGGGTCCTAATGAGCTACGCTTCCATTGCGGGATCGACGATGCAGGCGCGGAGCTGATGAAAATGGCGTTTGACACATTTGGACTGACCGCCCGGAGTTACGACCGGATACTCAAGGTCGCCCGGACCATTGCAGACTTGGACGGCAGCCGCGATATTACCACCGAGCATCTTGCGGAAGCCATTCATTACAGAACTGTAGAACTTTAAGAGAGGTATTAGCTTTGAAAGAAATCTTTTTATTAAAATTAGGCGAGATCGTGCTCAAGGGCGCAAACCGCCGTCAATTTGAAGACAGACTGCGTCAGAACATCCGCCGCAGAATGAAGATGTACGGCAATTTCGATATATATATTATGCAGTCCACGGTCTATGTGGAGCCTATGGACGATATGGCAGATGTGGAAGGTGCTTGGGAGGCTTGTCACGCGATCTTCGGTGTGGTAAGCATCTGCCGATGCCGCCCCTGCGAAAAGAATATCGACCGGATCTATGAGACTGCAGAGGCTTATCTGGGCGACGATCTGGATATGGCAAAGTCCTTTAAGGTGGAGTCCAAGCGCTCCGATAAGGCGTTTCCTATGAATTCTATGGAGATATCCCGGGAGATCGGCGGACGGCTTGCAGATGCGCACCCCACCTGTGCCGTTGATGTGCGAAAGCCGGAATATATCGTCTATGTGGAGGTCCGTGATCTTGCAGCCTATGTCCACGGTCCCGCGGAGCCGGGTGCCGGCGGACTGCCCACCGGTGTAGGCGGCAGGGCAATGTGCCTGCTCTCCGGCGGTATCGACTCTCCCGTGGCGGCCTATATGATGGCAAAGCGTGGCGTAGAGGTGGAATGTGTTCATTTCTTCTCTTATCCTTATACCTCACAGCTTGCCCGTAATAAAGTGATGGAGCTTGCTCGGCTGGTGACCCGTTACTGTGGCAGAATGACCGTCAATGTGGTCAGCTTTACAAAAATTCAGGAAGCAATTCGGGATAACTGCCCGGAAGAATACTTTACCCTGATCATGCGCCGATTTATGATGGAGATATCCCAGCGGATCGCATTGCCCGACGGCTGTGGCGCGCTCATTACAGGCGAGAATTTGGGTCAGGTAGCAAGTCAGACCATGCAGGCAATGGCAGTTACCGGTGCGGTGGTGGACATTCCCATCTTTATGCCGCTGGTTGGTATGGACAAGGAGGAGATCGTGACCATCGCCCGGAAGATCGGCACGTTGGATACATCGATTTTGCCTTATGAGGACTGCTGTACTGTCTTTACCCCCAAGCACCCCAGAACAAAGCCGGTGCTTTCTCAGGTCGTGGAAGCAGAAGCGAGTCTTGACAGACAAATGCTTATCGAGGAGGCGCTTGCAAGCGTCGAAAAAATTACGGTGAAATATGATGACACACCTTACCTCTAAGGTTTTACTGATCCTTGCAGGAAAAACCCTTGCCACCGCAGAGAGCTGTACCGGCGGTATGATCGGGCAAATGCTTACCGCTGTGCCGGGTAGTTCGAATGTCTATAAGGGCGGCATTATCTCCTATACAAATGAAATAAAGCACAAGCTTCTGGGTGTAGATAAAACGCTTCTTGATAGGGAAGGCGCGGTATCTGCCCCGGTGGCAAAGGCAATGGCAGAAGGGGCAAGACAGGCGCTGAACGCGGACATTGCCGTTTCTGTGACCGGTCTCGCAGGACCCGGTGGCAATGACTACGGAAATCCGGTGGGCACGGTCTATATCGGCTATGCAGACGATCGGGGAGCGGAAGCCGTTTCTTTCTTGTTTTCAGGAGACCGGGATGCTGTTCGTGCCCAAGCAGCAGAAGCAGCGCTGGAGCTGATTCTTTCTAAAAATTAAAGTGCACCGGTTTTCTTTTATTTATCAGTTGACAGAAAAGAAAATTCAAGTTATAATACTTGAGCTTGCTAGTGTAGCACAGTCGGTAGTGCATCTCACTCGTAATGAGAAGGTCGCCTGTTCGAGTCAGGTCACTAGCTCCAAAAGAAATCCGACCCCAACCGGGGTCGGGTTTCTTTTTATTGTTGCCCTTCAGGGTAATTGGTGCTATAATAGGGCTGTTTTGAGAAACTGAGGTGAACATATTGAAAAAACTTCTGAAATACATGAAGGGCTACGGCAAGGAATGCGCCCTTGGTCCGCTGTTTAAGTTGCTGGAAGCCAGCTTTGAGCTGCTCATTCCGCTGGTGGTTGCTGGAATCGTAGATACCGGCATTGCAGCAGGGGATAAGGGGCATATCATGAAAATGTCCCTGATTATGGTTTTATTGGGCGTTATCGGCCTTATAAGCGCGGTGATCGCCCAGTATTTTGCCGCAAAGGCGGCAGTAGGCTTTGCCGCCCGGGTTCGCCACGCGGTGATGGCGCACATCTTAAAGCTAAACTACACCCAGCTTGACAAGGCGGGTACGGCAACCTTCATTACCCGGATGACCTCCGATGTCAACCAAGTTCAAAACGGCGTCAACTTGGCACTGCGCCTGCTGCTGCGTTCTCCCTTTGTGGTATTCGGTGCGATGGTGATGGCATTTACCATTGATGCAGAAGCAGCCCTCGTCTTTGCGGGCATTATCTGTCTTTTGTGCGTGGTGGTCTTTGGCATTATGCTGATCACCATGCCTGCATACAAAAGTGTACAGCAAAAATTAGACGGTGTGACCGGCGCGACCCGGGAGAACCTGACCGGTATTCGCGTACTCCGTGCTTTCCGGATGGAAAAGCAGGAGACGGCGCAGTTCGAAGAAAAGACAGAAGCCTTGGCAAAAGGACAGCAGCAAGCGGGTGCGATCTCGAATCTTATGAATCCGCTGACCTTTGTGCTTATTAACCTTGCCATCATTTTGCTGATGCAGGTAGGTGCCATCAAGGTCTATACCGGTGTACTGACCCAGGGTATGGTCATTGCGCTATATAACTATATGTCCCAGATTCTGGTGGAGCTGATCAAGATGGCAAATCTGATCATCAGTATGACCAAGGCTGCCGCCTGCGCAGGCCGCATCCAGTCTGTACTGGAGATCCCGGCGGCAGAAGACAATGGGAACGCGGCAGAGCTGGGCGGTAAAGTAGAATTTCGAAATGTCTCCATCACCTATGCCGATGCTGCTGCGCCTGCCCTTACAGGCGTTCGCTTCACAGCACTGCCGGGACAGACGGTGGGCATCATCGGCGGCACCGGCTCTGGAAAGACAACGCTCGTGAATTTGATTCCCGGATTATATGCCGCCAGTGAAGGCACCGTACTTTTGGATGACCGAGATGTCAATACCTTGGGCGCAAAGGCGGTCTGCCAAAGAATCGGCATTGTGCCCCAAAACAATCTCCTTTTTGCGGGAACTGTCCGGGATAACCTCCGTTGGGGCAAGGAAGATGCAACCGATGAAGAAATGCTGGAAGCTCTGCGCCTTGCCCAAGCCCACTTTGTGACAGACAAAAAAGAAGGCCTCGACACAATGGTAGAGCAGGGGGGACGGAATTTTTCCGGCGGTCAAAAACAGCGCCTTGCCATCGCAAGAGCGCTGGTCAGAAGGCCTGCTATCCTCATTTTGGATGACAGTGCCTCTGCGCTGGACTATGCCACCGATGCGAATCTCCGCGGCGCGATCCGCTCCCTCGATCCGATGCCCACTACTTTTATCGTCTCCCAAAGGGCGGCATCCATTCGCCATGCGGATATGATCCTCGTATTAGAGGATGGCGCTGTGATAGGGCAGGGGACAAGCGAAGAATTGCTCAAAACTTGCCCGGTCTACCGGGAGATCTACCGCACCCAGTTTCCCCAGGAGGTGACGGATAATGGCTGATAATCAGAAGAAAATCGCTGTTATTTCCCGTATTCTTCGGTATATTCGCAAATATATCGCTCTTGTATGCCTTTCCCTTTTTCTTGCGGTGGTGTCGGTGGTAAGCTCTCTTGCCATCCCGGTCCTTGTGGGAAGCACCATCGACTTTATGATCGAAGCAGATCGGGTGGATTTTGGAAAGGTCAGTATGTACCTTTGCACGGTTTTGCTTTGCACCGGCGTCTGTGCGCTTTCCCAATGGCTGATGAGCCAGATGAATAACCGCATCACCTTCCGGGTCTCCCGGGACATCCGCAACGAAGCCTTCCGCCATATCCAAAAGCTGCCCCTATCTTACCTCGATCAGTTTTCGCAGGGTGACATTGTCAGCCGGGTCATCGTGGATGTAGATACCTTTGCGGATGGGCTACTGATGGGCTTTACCCAGTTTTTTACCGGTGTGCTCACCATACTCGGAACGCTGCTGTTTATGCTGATAACAAGCTGGCAGATCGCCCTTGTGGTGGTGCTCGTGACACCGCTTTCGTTACTGGTTGCGAGCTTCATCGCAAAGAGCACCTACAATATGTTCCGGACCCAAACAGAAGCCCGGGGCGCACAGACTGCGCTGATCGATGAGACGGTTGGCGGTATCAAGGTGGTGCAGGCCTTTGGCCACGAAAAGACATCCCTGGAGGTTTTTGACAAGTCCAACGAGCTACTGGAAAAAAGCTCCCTGAAGGCAATTTTCTTCTCGTCCCTTACCAATCCGTCTACCCGGTTTGTCAATTCCCTCGTTTATGCCGGTGTGGGTCTTGTGGGTGCGCTGATGGCCATTGGCGGCGGGATCACGGTGGGAAATCTCACCAGCTTCTTAAACTACGCCAATCAGTATACCAAGCCCTTTAATGAGATCTCCGGCGTGGTGACGGAGCTGCAAAATGCCATTGCCTGCGCTGGGCGTGTGTTTGAACTGTTAGATGCCCCGGAAATGACACCTGACCCGGAAATGCCCGCTGCGGCTGAGGATGTGGCAGGCAGGGTAGACATTCGATCTCTGTCCTTCTCCTATACAAAGGAAAAGCCCCTGCTGCAAAATATTGACCTTACGGTCTCTGCCGGTCAGAAGATCGCCATTGTCGGTCCTACCGGTTGCGGCAAGACTACCTTTATTAACCTTTTGATGCGCTTTTATGACCCGGATCAGGGCAGGATCTATATTGACGGTGTGGACACCCAAACGATGCGTAGAGAGACGCTCCGCAGCTGTATCGGTATGGTGCTCCAGGACACCTGGCTGAAAAATGCCACTATCCGGGAAAATATCGCAATGGGGCGCCCGGAAGCCACCGAGGAGGAAATTATCGAAGCGGCAAAGCAGGCGCGGGTCCACAGCTTCATCTCCCGGCTGCCCAAGGGCTATGACACAGTGATCGGTGAGCTGGGCGGTGATATTTCCCAGGGACAGAAGCAGCTGCTTTGTATCGCGAGACTGATGCTCTGCCTGCCGCCTATGCTGATCTTAGACGAAGCTACCTCGTCTATCGACACCCGGACGGAAATGCAGGTGCAAAAGGCCTTTGATACCCTGATGCAAGGCCGCACCAGTTTTGTGGTCGCCCATAGACTATCCACCATTCAGGAAGCGGACTGTATTCTTGTAATGGAAAACGGCAACATTGTCGAACAGGGCAAACACGCAGAGCTTTTGGAGAAAAAGGGCCTCTATGCCAAGCTCTACGAAAGCCAATTTGCACACTAAAAACGCACACCCCCGCACCGATCGGCGCGGGGGTTATTTGCATCGGAAGCCTGATGGAAATATTTATGGTTGCGATATGTATCAATATATGGTAAAATAGACAAAAAAGCGATGAATGGAAGTGCTTATTATGAAGAAAATGCTGTTATCTCTTTTGGCTGCGCTCACTCTGGTCTGCGCGGTATTGCTCTGCACAGCTTGCTATTCTCCCGGCAGCGGCGGACTCTTGTTTTCTGAGACAGAGGGCGGATATGCGGTTACCGGCTTCTCCGGCAAAGAGAGGTTTTATAAAAGCTTTACTGTAGATATACCCAGCCAATACAATGGAAAACCGGTCGTGGCAATTTCGGATGCGGCTTTTACAGGCTATACAAGCTTGGTGTCTGTTACGATTCCTGATACTGTTACGAGAATCGGCAGCGGTGCCTTTACAGGATGTGTACTTTTGCCGGAAATAGATATTCCGGATTCGGTCACCTATATTGGTGAGGACGCGTTTGCCGGATGCTTGATACTGGAAGAGATCAAGCTGCCGGAATCTCTGGAATATATCGGAGATACCGCCTTTAAGATGTGCCCGATTCTTGAGAAGATCAGTATCCCCGATTCTGTAACGCACATTGGCACCAACGCATTCGATCAGTGTGACGCGCTTACATACAAAGAATATGAAAACGGCTGCTATCTCGGAAATGAGCAGAATCCCTATGCCGCGCTCATAAAAATTAAGGACACAACTGTGGATCATTTTACTGCCCACAGCGGAGCAAAGGTTGTTCAAAGCGGACTGCTTAATAGCTGCGTTTCTCTTACAAGCCTTACCTTTGAGGGAAATGTTCCTTACTATCCCTATGCGGAGCTACCTGATTTGAATACTGTAACTATAGAATCCGGAACGGTTCGGGATCATGCTTTTGAAGGCTGTAAGGAGCTTACAAATATAGTGATTGGTGAGGCCGTAGAGAAAATAGGCAGCTTTGCCTTCTTGGATTGCGAAGCAATGGAGAATGTGACCCTTCCGTCCTCCTTGCGAAGTGTTGGTAAAGATGCATTTGGACGCGACGGTGATAACCAGCCCCAATGGATCCATAATGTTTATTACACGGGAACGATAGAGGACTGGTGCAGAATTCAGTTTGAAACAGAAGCTTCGAATCCTCTAAATCACATAGCATATATGTATATTGACGGTGCGCTTTTGACGGAACTGACCATTCCCGATTTTATGACCGGCATTGACGGTAATGTTTTCTCCGGCTGCAGATCTCTAAAGCGTGTAGTGATTCCAAGTTCAGTGACGGTGATTGGGGACCGCGCGTTTTATCAGTGCCTTTCCCTGGAAAATGTAGAAATTCCCGATACGGTAACAACGATTGGATACGGGGTGTTTTTTAACTGCGCTCTGAAAACGGTGAAGATTCCTGATTCTGTTACCAATATCGGTGATAGCGCGTTTTATTTTTGTGATGATCTCACATGTGTAGAGATCCCTGATTCTGTAACGAGCATAGGTGATGCAGCCTTTTTTGGATGTAGGTCACTTGCCGGTATTGTTATCCCAGATTCTGTGACATATCTTGGCTACGAAGCGTTTTCAGGCTGCTCCTCCTTGGAAAGTGCAAGGCTTGGCAACGGCATCACGGAGATTCCTTATTTGGCGTTTCATAATTGCAGCTCGCTCACAAGTATAGAACTCGGAAACTCTGTGACAAGTATTGAAGACCGGGCGTTTGAATCCTGCACGGCTTTGACAGATTTTGAAATCCCTAAAACACTGGTTTATGTGGGTAAGTATGCTTTTGAGGAGTGTTCGTCACTTCAAATAACACAATACAAAAATGTCCGTTATTTTGGGAACGCCAATAACCCCTATCATATATTGCTGCAGATTATAGATAGAGAGACCCGGACCTGTGAAATACATCAGGACACAAAGGTGATTGCCAGTGGTGCTTTTGAGGACTGGAAATGGATGATCAGCAGCATCGTACTTCCTGACGGTGTTGTAGGCATTGGCAGACATGCGTTTTCCGATTGTGAGAATCTTGCGAGCATCAATATTCCCAAGACAGTAATGCGGATCGGTGAGTACGCTTTTGAAGACTGCAAGACCCTCAAGGAGATTGTCGTTCCCATCTCCGTGACAAGAATAGGGCGCGGTGCATTTGAGGGCTGCGAGGCGCTTACGATCTGTTGCGAAGCCGAGGCTTGGCCAAACGAAGAGGATTGGGAGTACAATCAGACATATGGTTGGCATGCCTCAATGAATCCTGATAAAAGGCCAATCGTTTGGGGCTACGCAGAGGAATAATGCAATAAGGAAATAACGAAACCCTCCTTCAACGCACCAAGTGATGCGGAGAAGGAGGGTTATGTTTGCGTCTTCATTCCTGAGGAAATGCCATGGGCATTAAACCTTCATTGGCGCCTTTTCTCCCAAAATGTCGTGGATGTATTTCAGCGATCTTTTGAAAATAATTTCGTTATTTGTATTAAGTGCCATAATTTCCTTGCGCAAAGCTTCTGCTTCTTTTACAAGGTGTGTTTTTTCTGCATCGTCAGGGGAGAGATAGTGTTTTAGGGAAAGGGACAATGCTTTAGCATAAATATGTTCTTTGGCAAACTCCAATTTCAAGAAGGAATCCGCCTTCCCTTCTGATACAAACAGTTTTCTGACAAAATAGCGCGATTCAATCGCATCTGCCAAACTCTTATGCCAGCTTTCGGGGAAATTGTTATTTACGAGATAGGACAAAAGATCAATTCGCGCGCAGTTAAATGAAATGTAGCCTTTCCAAAGTATGTCATTTTCACTGGAAAGGGTTGCTTGCTCAAAGGCCATCCGGGCTTGTGTTAGGTAAAGATTGATTTCCTTTATTTCATCTTCAGAGTAAGAGAAATGAGAGATCAGATCCATATTGTGGGAAAGAAATTCCTCGTCGGCATAGCCTGTTATTTGCCGGATTTTCTGCAACGCCATCTTGTGATATTCCAAGCCTAAGTAATCGTAATATACCGTTTTAGACACACCGTTTACCAGCATCCGTCCGCGAATGTTGAGCATTTTTCCGTTGGCATCCAGTTCTTGTCCTTCGTGGGATACAGACTGATAGTTAAGAACATTTTTGATCAGTTTAATGTGTTCTCTGAGCACATACTGATTGCCGTTGCTGATGGCATTAAACTCGTTATACTTCTTTTCGATTTTTTCAATGATCTCCATCACCGATGCCTGATAATCTTCACGCTTGGTGTCCAGATATGCAAACCACAGCAAGCGGTCAAGGAAATACTGGAGAAAATCCGTAAAGGCCATACAAGTTTTGCTATGTTTTTTCAGATAATCGTCAAGGTCGCAAAAAAGTCTTTTCTGCAAATCCAGTTGAGTAAGGCAATCGTCATATTGGTCTACAAGCAGCATATATTCTGCATTGTAGCTCTCGCTGCAAAGCACATTACCTTCCATAGAGGAAAGGGCATTTACTGCGTCAATTGACACATAAGTGATTACAGAGAAGATCAATGCAACAACGGAAATGAGCAGAGAAACCAGCCCAATACCAAAGCCAAGAACGGTATTTACCGTATCAAAATAGCCAGTATCAAAATACAGCGCAACACCGACATACATCATTACTGCCGCGAGCAATGTCAGGGCAAATGCAATCAGCCAATATTTGATATTGTGTTTCCATTTCATAGTAATACCTCACTATTGTATTTGTAAAAGTATTATATGTACAGTTTTACAATTTGTCAAATATTAACGACTTTCATCGTAATCAGCAATAGCTATAACACATTAAAAAGGGGAGAGAACCGGAGTGCTGCTGGCTTAATGTGACAGAGAAAAAGGGATTTATTTGCATTTTCTTTCACAGCCGTGAAAGAAAATTAAGGTTCGCCTCCGTCAAGCCGTCGGCGGCAACAGTCCACTGGACTGTTGCATTTTAGATCTTCAAATCCCTCTTTAGTCAAATAAAAACACCACCCGATTGGGTGGTGTTTTTATTTGGCTAATGACTGTAATTTTGATACAATTTCAATCATCAACATTGTTCTTTAACCAATAAGATGATCCAATATCAGAAAGGCTTTCTGTATCTGTCGCGGAAGCTTCTTTTCGCTTTTTCCGTCCGCCTAAAACATTCAACACGGCATAGTCAGTATTTGGATTCGTGATAGAGAAATCTACTTGAATATACAAATTAGGAGCCATCACTCCAACATCGTGATCCAAATCACTATATACGGAAAAGAAAAGAGTATTTTCTTGCTTTGGATTAAATTCGTCGCATGGTGAAAAATGTATAGATTCACAAGTATACCACGTCAAAAATGCGCTACTATCTCTATGTTGAAACAAAACTCTTCGCTGCCTGTTTTCGCGATTGATCTGAATAATGGAATATTGATTTTTGAATTCCTCTATCATAAAAGCATATAAGAATTTAGGCGTACTATAGATAATTTCCGGCTCATTATTGCTCACGGCATCTGTTGGGAAAACATTTTTTATCGTGGTATAATCGGATTCGATGTTGTTTTTAGTATGAATAGCTTGCGAAATCCCCAACTGCATAGCTATCCCTTGGGACAACTCGACATCTTCAAGATAAAAAGTTAAAATCGGAATATCATTTGAAACGGCATAGTATATTTCTCTTTTGACATTTTGCGACTCAATAGAGTTGTTGGATAGGATCAAGAAAAAAAGTGTTGCCTTCGAGAGCTTTTTAGCAATGGTTTCTGCCCATTCATCTGCAGGTAAAATTCCTTCATCATACCAAATATTGCAACCGACGCTTTGCAATTTGTCGATCAAAGGTTTGATTTTATCTTCATCCTTATGCGAATATGACATAAAAGCATAAGGATATAACCCTGTGTACGCTTTTATAGATTATCCTCCCGGTTAATTACTAATTTGATTATATCACAAAAAAGCAAAAACCGCAATCCCTTTGTATAGGAATGGCGGTTTTTGTTTGTGAAAGAGCGATAAAAAAGATATTTTCGCCACTTTTTGTTTGGGCTTGAACTGTCGTGTATTCGTTTTATAACAAATCGCTTTTCGACTATAAAGAGAAAAGCTACATCAGCACCTTTTCACTATTCACTATTACTTATTACTTCCGCCAAAAATCGACAAGGAATTAGTGAAAAGTGAAGAGTGAAGAGTGAAAAAGTAAAATCGACAAGCTTCTGTCGAAACTTGTCGATTTTTGGCGGAGAAGGAGGGATTTGAACCCTCGATACCCTTTTGGGGTATACACGATTTCCAATCGTGCGCGCTCGGCCAGCTACGCGACTTCTCCAAGTAGCAGTTTTTGACCGCTTGAATATACTACTCCATTCGAGGCGATTTGTCAAGAGTTATTTTTCTTTTTTTCCCAATAGGCTCTCACAAAATTTTTATTGACAAATAGCAATATTCCTAATATAATACAGATGTAGGGGAGTATCCCGACAAGGCATTTAAAAGGAAAGTAAAGACTATCAAAGGAGGCAATCAATATGAAGAAAACCCGAATTTTGCTTGTTGTACTGCTCGTTATAGCCTTTGCGCTCAGTATGGCCGGATGCTATGTAATCTCCGGCCGTAAGATGGATAAGGTAAAGGGTACCTACAAGCTTGCACACTATACATATACACCGTCCTATGAACGGAAAGAGGGCTACACGCCAAGACACTATGATTATATTAACGACGAAGAATACCAGTACGAGGATTATTTGATCGTAACCGGCACGGATACCGGCTATTATGTACATAAGGAAGCGAATGCCCCTGCCTATGTAAAAGAAGTGAAGCTGTCATACGAGTACAATGCAGAAGATTCCTCTAAGGTGGAATATGTGATTTACAACGATTCCATAAGTAAGAACAGCACAGGCGGCACCAACCGGCTGGGAATAAACAGAAATATACTGAATTGCTCCAAATCTGCCTTTGATTATACACAGCTTATTACCAAAAAGCCCATGCGAACAGAGGATTACAGCGTGCGTTGGGAAAAGGTAGATAATGCGACTGACCTTAGCTATGCAAAGGCGCAATTGGGTGATCTGAAGGAATACGATTATCAGGGCTTTTCGGTCCGCGGGATTTACGAGCTTGGCACCTCTGCTAACATTGAGAACGGGGAACTGGCTGAATATCCCTATCAGTATTTCTACTATGTAATTGACACCGCGAAAGGTGCTACTACCGCAGCGGTCTACTATGCCCTGAAGGAAACACCGACAACGCAGATCAAGAAAACCGTACCTTTCACCTATAAGGCAGGAGATTTAGCAGAATTGACGCTGGATGGGAAAACCTGGCGCGTTGACGGACTGTGGAGCGGTAGCTTCTATAGTGAGAGTGACGGTCAGAAACACAGTATGAGCCAAGTCAGTTACAATATTACGGACGCTGAGCTGGAATACTGGATCCGTTGCCGTATGCCCGCAACAGAGGAACCATAAGAAGTGATCAGCAGCCCCGGCATCCTCACGGATGCCGGGGGATTCCTTTTTTAGATACGCTCTTGCGAACTGTGTGTCATATATGATAGAATACAGCATAGGAAATTAGATTCGATATAACCTGAAAGGGAAGCTTTATATGCCTAAAACAGAAAAGGGGAGAAATGTCTATTTAGATCTGTTTCGTTTCTTCCTTGCGTTTATGATCGTCTGCATTCACCTGACGGATAAGGTGTACGCTTTCTATCCGCTCTACCGTCTTTCGGTTCCTATGTTCTTTATGATAAGCGGATATTTTCTTTATACTGCGGATGAGGAAAAGAGAGAGAAAAAGGCAGCTGGATTTATTCGGCGCAGTGCAATGTATATGCTTATCGGCATAGCTTTTTATACGGTTTATGAATTTATCTCTTGCCTGTGCAGCGGGACAAGCGTCGGCTGGTTCTTTACCACCATATTCTATGAGGGGAATTCACCGCTTTTCAAATTCTTCTTCCTAAACGCGCCGATTCCTTATTATACAGTAGGCGCGCAGATTTGGTTTTTGATCGCGCTTTTCGTTCTTTCTCTTGTCCATTTCCTGCTTGTAAAGCTGCAAAAGACCGACCTGTATAAAATGCTCGTACCCATTTGTTTTGCGGTCTACTTCTTCTTCAGCGGATTTATGTATATCATTCAGCCCCATACGGATATTCCTATCCGTTATATGCGCAACGCGTGGTTTTTCGGCGTGCCTACCTTTGGCTTGGGCTACCTGATGGCACAAAGGAATTGGCACAATAAGAGCTGGTACAAATATATTTATTTGGTGTTGGCAATAGCCTTTTTTGTATTGCAGATCCCGGAAAACTGGCTCGTTGCCCGGGAAAATTCCGGCTTGGAAATGTATATAACAGGCGTCATTTCTGCGGCATGCTTCCTGCAGTTCTTTGTGGGGATCCAAAAAGCGGATTGTAAGTTCTTCTATACTTGGATCGGCAAATCCGCACCCTTCTATATTTATATTTTGCATATGGGCGTCGCATACGCACTGTCCTATTTCATCACATTTTCGAGTCTGATGTTAAAAAGCGCAGTTGTATTTCTGATCTCATTCTTTATATACGAGATCATCTTCTTGACCTACAAGCTTTCGAAACTGTTTGTGAGGAAAAAGATATGAAAATAAAAGCCTTCCGGTAACTTTTACAGTTGCCGGAAGGTTTTTGCTTCTTTTTACATATCAAATCGAATTTTGGGGTCGTTCCATTCTGTGAGCCGTTCCTCGTAGGCGGCAATGGCCTCGTCCCGGAAAGCAGCCTCTGCATTTCCGCCTGCAAGTGCGATCAGCTTCTCGCAAAACAGGGGATTTAAGGGGAGAATAGGACCGACGGTGTGGGTGCAAAGAAGGTTATTCTTCCGCATACCCTCCAGTTTGCTCTCGGGGTTAATACCGATGCCGCGAATGACTTTGGCAAAATAACAGTCGGAATTATCACCGTAGATATGGCTAAACTGGGTACGGAAGCCCACCACCTCAATGCCGTCGAAATTGCTGAGGATCTTGCCGTTATAGCGCTTAAACAGGTCGGTCTGGACTTCCAAATCAAAAATGCCCAAGCCATCGCATTGGATCTTTTCTGTTACATAGCTTATCTTCTTGCAGAAGATCTCGCCTGCATTACCGGTGGCAAGAAATACCACGCCGTCGTCGATCAGGGCGCACAGCCGATCTTTTAGCGGCATCAGCTTTTCGATGACCCGGCGCTGGGTGTTTTCGGTCATATAGCCAAGTAAGATCATATCCGGGCGATTTTCCGCAAAATAGGGAGTGTCCAGCAGGGATGTGTAGATGATTTCTGCATCAGGCATAGCGTAGCGCAGATAGGCGGCATTTTGGGCATCGCCGTTTAGTCCGCAGACTTCATTAAATAGAACTTCGATGATCATAAGCTGCCTCCTTTCTCCTGCAGGATCTTTTTGTTCACGGCGGCTTCAGCCGGGTGATAAATGTCGTAGAGAACGAAAATCTCTTTGCTCTTTTCGGTATCCACCAGCGCGGCCGCGTGGGCAGTGTCGTGGGTGATGACGATCTTTTCCTTGGGGATGCCTGCCATCAGCGCCCGGAGGTAATGATCCTTACAGCGGGGACCGCCAAAGACGATCTGGGTGATAGAGGGATCTGCCAAAATGGAGTAATCGCAATCGTAAAACCAGCAGATATTGGCGCTGTTGGTGGCGCAGTTGTTCCGGTCGTCAATGCAGATAACGGCGGCCTTGTTTTCACCGGGGGTGGAAGCTACATAGTTAAAGCAACTGGCGCAGGCAACAGGATTGAGACCCTTTGCCATCAGCATGGTAATATGCAGATCACCGGCGTCCAGAATCTCCATACGGCTCTTGACGATCTCGGCTTTTTGCAGGCCCTTGGTGATCTGCTCGTAGCTAAGACCGATCCGGGTCAGCAGGGCGATCATACCGGTGGTATTATAGATATTTACCAGATTGGTGCTTACAAGACGGTAGCTTTGGTCTTCCCCCATATGGGTGATGGTGAAGACCTCGTTTTCCCGGTCAATGGCGGTAACGGTGAAATCTCGCTCCGGGGAGGTGTGCCCGCAGCTTTCGCAGCGGAAGCGGCCAATGTGGTAATAGCGCACATAGTCGGGCACTAACTTGCCGCCGCACTTGGGACAGTAAACGATATCCCGGTGGAAGGGGGTGATCAGCTCCGCAGGGCGCTCTGCTTCAATGCCAAAATAGGTGCGATCCTGACACTGTGGCGCAAGGGAGGAGCAGATCAGATCATCGCCGTTTAATATAAGCTTTGTTGTCTCCGGCAGGGTCGTGGTCAGCAGATAGCTGATAAATTCGGTGTGGGCGTTTCGCATCACGGAGTCCTGCATAATGTTGTTGCACAGCAGAAAGTCCGGCTTCAGTTGGGGGAAAATGCGGATGGCGCTGCGCTCATCGCACTCCAAAATAGCAATGTCTTTTTTTGCCTTTCCGAAAATGGTGGAATCTTGTAAGAGGGCGGTAGCAACGCCGGGCTGAATGTTGGAGCCAAGGCTGTTATTGGTGACAGTATAGCCGTTCTCCCGCAGAATGCCGGCAGTCAGATTGCTGACAGTGGTCTTGCCGTTGGTGCCTGTGACGGCAACCACGGTCTTGGGCTTTGCTACCCGCGCCAAAAAGTCGGGGCAGAGCTTAATTACCACCTTGCCCGGGAAGCAGGAGGCATTCCGTCCCAAAAGGAGCAGGAGCGTGCTGGCGGCTTTGGAGGCCCACAGCGCAATATAAAATCTTATTTTTCCCATAGTATCACACCTGATTTTTCTTTATAAGTGGTTTGTAGAGGCGGATATCTTAAATAGTATCCGCATACGCGGTCAATTTTACCATAGGCGAACTGCAAAATCAAGCCGACAGGCAAAATTTAAGCATACATTTGACAAAAATATGGTTGACAAGTCGGCATTTCCGCGATATAATACTGGGGCACTTGCGAGAGTGTTGGAATGGTAGACAAGCACGTTTGAGGTGCGTGTGGTTACGCCGTGTGGGTTCGAGTCCCATCTCTCGCACCAAAAGTAAGGGCATCCCATTCGGGATGCCCTTATTTTTTGCTCAAGATGGGACTCGAAAGGGCGGCCCGACCGCAGGGAGGGTAATAAAGTGTCCGGTGGACACTTTATTAGCCCGTGGGAGAGTCCTTTGGTCTGGGGATGCATCCGGCAGGATGTAGACACAGACCAAACATATGAAAGATGTTTGCGTAACCCCATTCGGAACTCTTGTCTTACACACCTTTTTTACTTGAGGTATATTATATGACTGACAGAAATCAAATCATCCGCGACGCCATGGGAAAATCAGTTCGTGTGATCGTCGACCGACCCATCGGCTACCGGCACGGAGATATTGTATATCCTATTAACTACGGCTACATTCCCGGCATCATCGCTGGGGATGGGGAGGAGCAGGATGCCTATATTCTCGGTGTAAGCGAACCACTTTCAGAATTTGACGGGCAGGTGATCGCCGCCGTTCGTAGAAAGAACGACCGGGAGGATAAGCTTGTAGTTGCTCCGGTGGGGACGGTTTACCATCAGGGACAGATTGCAGAGGCAGTCCGTTTTCAGGAGCAGTATTTTGACATTTTTATCGAATCCCTGCTCCAAAAATCCTGCGGTGTGATCCCGTACCGCTGGAACGGCAGCAAGAAGGAGTATCTGATCTTGCTCCAAACAAACAACTGTTGGAGCTTCCCCAAGGGCCATATGGAGGCGGGGGAGACGGAGACACAGACCGCCTTGCGGGAACTGTTCGAAGAAACAGGACTGACCGCCCATCTGATTCCCGGAAAGCGTGTGGTATCCGAGTATGACATTCCTCCTTTTACGAGAAAGCAAGTTGTCTTGTTCTTCGGGGAGGTGTGCGGTGATGTTACGCCCCAAGAAGCAGAAATTGTGCGATACAAATGGGCAGCGGCAGAGGAACTCCCCAATTATCTCCACAAGGACACCTATGCTGTCTGTAAAGAACTGCTGCAGACGGAGGAATACGTATGACCTTGGAAGAAATCAAGCTTCGCAGATTGACAGGTCAGCATCTTCTTGCGCCTGTTGATACGCAGACAGTTGTAAAGGACCTGTGCGGTCTGCAGGCACAGTTTCTCGGCCACGCATTGCACGGTCTTACGATTCGTACTGAGGTCATAAATACGGACGGCCTGATCAAAAACTGGACGAATCGTGGAACAATGCACCTGTTTTCTGTTCACGATCTTCCCCTGTTTTTACATAAGGACAGATCGCATTTTCTTCGCCCTGTGGATACTTTACAAACAGATGCCTATATCAGCGCAGATCGGAAAGCTTATTTTGCAAACCTGATAGTGAATTCTGTTTCTAAGGGGATTGAGGAACGGGATGCGCTGAAGACAGCATGTGAAATGTCAGGTATGACTGAGCTGGAAGGGAAAAGCCTTTTTGATCCTTGGGGCGGTCTAATTCGTGCGCTATGCGAAACGGGCAGACTCTGTCATAAGGTGCAGGAAAAGAAGGCCTATCAGCTGTGCCCAACCTTTGAACCGATGGAAGAAAAAACTGCCCGATTGGAGCTGGCCCGCCGGTATTTCACCCATTTTGGCCCCGCTACGGTCAAGGATGCTGCCTATTTCTTCGGCACAACGCAAGGCAAGGTCAAAGCGTGGTTAAATGAGCTTCCGGCTGCGGAAACGGTGTTTGGCGGTAAAACCTATTTCTATATTGATAACGGTATGCCCATCGGCGAACTCCCCAAGTGCTTGTTCTTAGCCGGATTTGACCAGTTAATGCTGGGATATGAGAAAACAGAAAGTCTGTTTCTGCCCAAGGCGCATATGCGTGACATATTCAATCTTGCGGGAATTGTCCGCCCGACCATTCTCATAGATGGCAATGTTGTCGGCTGGTGGAATATGAAGAATCGCAAACTGTCCATAACCATGTTTGGTAACTACGATGCTGAGATGATTACGGAAAAAGCAAATGGACTTTGGACTGATATTAAGAAAATAGAATTCCGATAATTTATCATTGTCGAGAGGTAAGTGTATGAACATCTATCAGAATATCGTCGACAGGAGCCCTATCGACAAAGGTTGGTCAGGAGATCAAAAATATTGTGCAACAACTGCCGATGGTCAAAAATACCTGCTTCGTGTTTCATCCATTGACCGGCTGGAGCGTAAGCGCAGGGAATATGAAAAAATGAGCGAGGTCGCGCTGCTTGGCATCCCCATGTGTCTGCCGATAGAATTTGGCACCTGCGACGAGGGCGCTTATTCTATCCAGAGCTGGATCGATGGTGCAGATGCAGAAAGTCGTGTTGTGGCTATGGGCGAAAGAGAACAATATCGCTATGGTCTTGATGCAGGCCGGATTTTGGCGAAGATTCACACGATCCCCGCCCCTGTTGATGTGCCGAACTGGGAAAGCCGATTTAACGCCAAGATTGACCGCAAGATTGCTATGTATGAAAACTGTGAGTTGAAATACGAAAGTGGTGGCGAGGCGTTCTTGCAATACATCGCGAAAGACCGCCATTTGCTGTGTGGGAGACCCCAGAGCTATCAGCACGGCGATTATCACATCGGCAACATGATGATAGACCGTAACGGAGTACTGACCATCATCGACTTTGACCGGGATGATTATGGTGATCCTTGGGAGGAATTCAACCGGATCGTTTGGTGCGCCCAAGCCGCACCTGCCTTTGCATCCGGTATGGTGGACGGCTATTTTAATGGCGATATTCCTATGGAATTTTGGAAACTGCTGGCACTGTATATCTGCTCTAACACCCTCAGTTCGCTCCCCTGGGCGATTCCATTTGGGGATAAAGAAATACAAGTGATGCGCCAGCAGGCCGCACAGGTGTTGCAGTGGTACGATGGAATGCAGCAAGTAGTACCTGCTTGGTATCAAACAATCAAATAAGGAGAACCCCTATGTCGAGGACTGAAAAAGTTGAATTTACAAATATGTGCATGGTCTGCGATGGCAACCGGGTTGTGGTGATTGACCGAAAGAAGCAGGACTGGCCGGGTGTCACTTTCCCCGGTGGTCATGTGGAGCCGGGAGAGGCCTTTTCGGATGCAGTAATTCGTGAGGTGCAGGAAGAAACCGGACTTAATATCCGTTCCCCACAGTTATGCGGCATCAAAGACTGGTGCGAGAATCAGTGCAGATATGTTGTGCTGTTTTATAAGACAAACCATTTTGAGGGCGAATTGCGTTCCAGCTCCGAAGGTGAAGTTTGGTGGGAAGATATTGCGAATCTTCCCAAGCTCAAGCTATCTCTGGATATGAATGATATGCTCCGGGTTTTCACAGAAGAAGATTTGAGCGAGTTCTTCTACTATCAAGAGGGCAGCGAGTGGAAATATGATTTGAAATAAGAGTGAAAGCATAAGAGAAGCTGGTAACGGAGGTATAATGATGGTACGCATTGCGACAGTACAGGACGCGGAACAGTTAGAGATTTTGAATAATGAATTTAACGGTGAAGGTGAAACAACTCTGGACAATATCAGAAGCTCCCTTGCTAATAACAAGCAAGAGGTTATTGTTGTCGATGAGCAGAACGGAGAACTGACTGGATTTGTATGTGTGCAGTTGAAAAAGTCCTTCTGCTATGATGACTATATGCCAGAGATCACCGAATTTTATGTGAAACTAAGTTACAGACGCAATGGTATCGCACGGGCAATGATCACCTATGCTGAGGAACACTGTAAAAGTCATTATCCTCTCCATAAATTTGAACTGCTTACCGGCGATGAAAATGATGGTGCCCAGAGTGTATATACGAAGCTGGGTTACAGCGAAGATGGCGAATTACATTTGGCGAAAAGGCTTACGAGGGAATGAGATATGTTACTGAAAACAGAAAGAATAAACATCCGCCATATTGTGGCGGATGATTGGAAAAGTATTCGGGATATTTGGGTGGACTTTAATTCCACCGAGTATGCCAAATATGATACCCCACACATTACAGAAGATGCCAATGTACGGGCTCGTATTGCAAAATGGGCAGCAGCCAACAGCGGAACGGAGCATATGTTCTTCGCTATCTGCCTGGACGAAATTGTGATCGGTTATATTGCCTTTAACATCCGGGAGAATGGGCATGAGATCGGCTATTGCTTCCACTCTGCTTATCATGGAAAAGGCTATGCCAAGGAGAGCCATCTGGCATTGTTTGACTATCTGCGTACTCTGGGCATCACGAAATTCTCTGCCGGAACAGCCCTTAATAACACCCCGTCTGTGAAGCTGCTAACTTCTCTTGGTTTTAAGTTGGTGGAGCAGGAGAAGGTTTCCTTCTACAAGGATGCGGACGGCAATGATATTGTGTTCGATGGAGGTATCTTTGAGTATGGATATTAAAGCGTTTTGGGATGCCGTTCTGCGGCAGGATGCAGGTGCCATCCGTGAATGCTTTCACCCCGACGCATGGGTGAACTGGCATAATACCAATGAGCATTTCACCGTGGAGGAATTCATCCAGACGAACTGCGAATACCCCGGCGAATGGGGTGGCGATGTGGAGCAGATCATTACCACCGACACCCATATCATTACTGCTACTCATGTGTTCAGCAAGGATGGAAGTATCTCCTGCCATGCCACTTCCTTTATTCGTGTGGTGAATGAAAAGATTGCTTCCATCGATGAATACTGGGGCGATGATGGCCCTGCTCCCCAATGGCGGCAGAACAAGCATATTGGAACAAAGATCAAGGAGTAAAATATGGAAAAACTTGAACTGTACATCCCCAAACTGGAGGATTTGTGGTTCTATCAGAAGATGATGTCTGATCCGGAAACAATGTCCTACAATGATCCCTGGGGCGGATGTATCGACTACCCGGACGAGGTCTTACCCAAATGGTATGCAAACTGGGTAGGACAGGAGCCGGACAGGTTCTATGCCTACATCAAGCGCAGCTCTGATGGTACATGGATCGGTGATGTGAATTTCCACTATACCCCCGAGAAGGATTGGCACGATATGGGTATCGTGATTTATGCACCCTACCGTGGCAAGGGCTATGCCGTGCCTGCGTTGAGGCTATTACTGGATCAGGCGTTCCGTGTCTGCGGAATTTCCCGGTTGCATAACGATTTTGAAACCACCAGAGATGCGGCGTGGGCTATTCACCGCAAGGCAGGATTTATGGAAATGGGTGTGGAGAATGGAATTCTTCAACTCATGCTCACGAAAGAGGATTATCTGAAGAATAATCCTTGACACAGAAAGGAGAATTATGGTTATCGGAATTTTTGGTGAAAGCTGTACCGGAAAGTCTACTCTTGCTGAGAAGATTGCCGCCAGCCTTCCCTGCGAAGTATTTACCGGCAAGGACTATCTTCGTCTTGCTAAGAATGAGAACATCGCTAAGGTGATGTTCCAGAAGAAGCTGAACGCCGCAGTCAACGGTGAGAATATTATCTATGTGATTTCTGAGAAGGAGCATCTTTCTCTGCTTCCGGAGGGCGCACTACGGATTCTTGTCACGGCAGATCTGGAACTGATTAAGTCCCGGTTCGCCCAGCGGATGCGTGGCAACCTGCCTGCGCCAGTGGCTGCTATGCTGGAAATGAAGCACGGCTGTTTTGATGCAGAACCGCATGAAATCAATGTTGTGTCCGGAGAAACTGACTTGGATGCTGTGGTTACTCAAATCAATGCGAGGCGGTAAGAGATGCTGGAACTGATTACGATTTCGGAAGTGAATGATGCTTTGGCAGAGATGGTTGCTTCCTTCCGTGTGGAGTTGCGATCCTACAAAGGTATCGTATCGAGGACTAATGTGGATGCAGGCCGTGAAGAAATGGAAGAATATCTTGTGGCCGGGTTTCCGGTATTCGTCGCTATGGTAGACGGGCAATATGCCGGTTATGTGGTGTGCCGAGTAGATAGCGAAGTAGTTTGGGTGGAATCCATCTTTGTCAAAGAGGAATTCCGTCGCCACGGTGTTGCTTCTGCCTTGCACAGAAAAGCGGAGGACATTGCCGCTTCTTATGGGGATGATACCGTTTACAACTACGTTCACCCAAACAATCACAGAATGATCGAATTTCTGCGGAAGCGTGGTTATACGGTGTTGAATCTGATCGAGATTTGCAAGCCATATAAAGATGAAAAGTTGACGCAGACCATCGCTGTTGGCGAGCATGATTTTGACTACTAAGAGGGATCAAGATGTACATAGAAACCCCACGGATGATCATCCGTGACTTTACGCCAGAGGATGCAGCTGATCTGCACGACATCTTCGGTGATGAAGAAACAATGGAGAACTGCGAACCGGAATACGACTTTGAGAAAACAAAGGAGTTTTTGACTTCTTTCTGCATTGGTCGAAAAGGTGCTGTTGCGGCAGTTCATAAGGAAAGCGGCAAAATGATGGGCTACATCCTGTTCAAGAGGCAAGACGAGGGTGTATATGAAATGGGCTGGATCTACAACCGCTGTTTCTGGCGGCAAGGCTATGCCTACGAATCCTGCAAAGCTGTGATTGACTATGCCTTTACCGAACTGAAAGCCCACAAGGTATTTGCCGAAGCAATCGATGCTGTGAAGTCAGTTGGACTAATGAAAAAGTTGGGTATGCAGCTTGAAGGTATCCAACGTAGTCAAACTAAAGATAATCACGGTAATTGGGCAGATCTTTACTTCTACGGACTGCTGGAAGATGATTGGAGAGGAAATAATGGCAATACAAGGAATTGAGCAGCCAGAGATTATCCAGATCGACAATACTTTGCGGCTACGGAAATATGATGGGGTGCATGACTTCGCAGAAGAATGGTATCTGGACGAGGAAACGGTCTATTTGGTGGATGGAAAAAGAGATCCATACACCATTGAACGGTTGGGGGGAATGTATCGCTATCTAAATAATGCTGGCGAGCTATACTTCATTGAAGTTTTGGAGAACGGTACATATAAGCCTATCGGAGATGTGACCTTCTGGCAGAAGGATATGCCCATTGTGATTGGTGATCCTGCCTACCGGGGTAAAGGGATCGGAAGAAAGGTTATCTCTGCTCTGATTGAGCGCGGAAAATCTCTTGGATATGATCACCTAGCGGTTGGTGAAATCTACGATTGGAATGAAGGCTCACGAAGATGCTTTGAGAGTGTAGGCTTTGTAGCCTATGAGAAATCAGAAAAAGGAAGTTCATACAGGCTGAGCTTGTGAGCATGGTATCTACGCCATAATTGGTGTCTGAATACAAATCTTTTATGGAAAGGCGTGGTATTTTATGAAGATGAATCGTGTATGGAGGGTTCACGCTTCCTAACCCTCCGAATCAAATTCTGGAGGAATGTAAATGGAAAACCAAATTACCATCCGTGAAGTAGTCACGGAAACCGATGTTGCTGCCTTTTGGGAGCAGCTTCACATCTACCACAAGCGGGACATCTTTCCCAATCCCGACAACGAGGATCTTGAATACTTCCTTGGTGCGGAGTACCATGACCACATGATGCAGATTCATAACAGGCTACAGGATCGATGCTTCTTCCTGTTCTTCCATCGGAATGGGCGGGATATTGGCTTTGCTATACCGGTAATCTTCACTTCTGAGGACGGCAAGTGCTTCATTATGGAATTCTGCGTCTATCCGGAGTTCCGGGGTAACGGCACAGGTAAAGAATGTGCCAGAGTACTTCTGGACTGGGTAAAGGAAAACGGCGCACGGTACGCAGAGCTTAACCATGGCAGCAACGAGCGGCGGCGACACTTCTGGGAAACTGTCGGTTTTATCGAGAACGGTGCCGATGAGTGGGGAGAACCACTGATGATCCTGCCCCCGACAGAGGATATTCCCATTACTGTTGAAATCCTTGCTGACCCAGAAGACTGGCAGCTCAAGAAGCTGGAAAACGGTTTCTTAACGGAGATCGGAGAATTGCCTGCAACCGAAATTAAACAGGAACAGCTTGCTGAGGCGATCCGGGATGGCAAGATCACATTCTTTATGGCAAAGCGTGAATATCGTGCTGTGGGAATGTGCAGTGTGGCGAAGTGTTTTTCTACTTTTGCCTGTACCGATATCGGTGTATTCGATGATTTCTATATCGAACCGGTGTTCCGAAGAAAGGGCATTGCCCGAAAATTGGCACAAGCAGCGCAGGGCTGGTGTGGAGAAAACAGTCTTGCAAGTCTAACTGTCTGCTGTGCTCCCTGCGATGAGGGAATGTATCAAGCACTTGGCTTTTATGCTCAGTTGGGTTCAACCTTCGCGCACATAGAGTAAATAAAAAGGGCGTGTTGCTGTTTGGTAACGCGCCCTAAATATTATCTTCCTCCAAGAAGCGTAAAATGACTCTGACCGTCATTGCTGCGGTATATAAATTCAAGGCGTAATTCAAAAAGGTATATCAAATTTGCCGCTCTATCGCAAGTAGGGGACAAAAGGCATTGTCATCCCATCGAATTTATTGCATTGCGATAAATAATTATTGCAATTTGGAAAGGGCTGGTATATAATTAAGAAAAAAACACTGTGAGGTGCGGTTATGAAAACAAAGCTTTCTTTTTGCGTGATTACGGTGCTTAGCCTGATGGCCTTGGCATCCGTTTGTATGGGTGTGTTTTGGCTGCCGGAAGTGTTTTCTTATCTTTTGTCCTTTCTTTCCGGCGGGGCGCTTCTTTTGTTCGGGATCTTATGCGCCTTGATCGCGCTTATATTTCTCGGCATTTTGCTTTCGGCATTTGCCTTTCCCAAAGCAATGGCAGAGGATAAGATCTTTACACCGAGAATCGCCAGGCGCAGCAGAAGACTGTCCGTTTCCCTTTTCGCAGACAGTGTGCTGCTCTGCGCAGCGGCGCTGTGGCTGATCGGGGCAGGGGAGCGGCTATTGATGCCGGCAATGCTCTTTGTGTCCCTGATCGGGGGGATCGTCGCGCTGGCAGCCTACGCCCTCTCTGATTACATTGCCCGTGCTGCAGTCCTGAAAGAGGAGGCGGATCTCACATTATGATCGTTTTTAATATTGATGTGATGCTGGCAAAGCGGAAAATGACCGTCAGCGAGCTGGCGGATAAGGTGGGCTTTACAATGGCCAATGTCTCGCTTCTCAAAAACGGAAAGATCAAGGCACTGAAAATTTCCACCCTCAATAAGCTCTGCCGGGTTTTGGAATGTCAGCCCAGCGATCTTTTGGAGTATATCGAGACTGAGGGGGAGACCGATGAAGAATAGTTACGATGTTATGGTGATCGGCGGCGGCCC
>SVLR01000009.1 GCA_015067785.1 Oscillospiraceae bacterium | reverse complement strand
CAAACACATGCTTTACATAGTTGCCGTCAGCATCCTTGTAGAGGGCCACAGCGCGGACAGCACCGGAGCCGGACCAGTGGTTGTCGGTTCTGGAAACCGCCCAAACACGGAACTGGGTAGCATACTCGGGGATGTCCAGCTTGTTGTACATATAGGAGACATTGCCTTCACCCTTAGCCCAGAGGCCGGTGCACCAACCGCCGTTGATATGCAGCACAGAGCCTTCTGCGCCGTAGCCGCCCAGACGCCAAGTCACCTCGGAGTCGGCTGCATCAAAATCAAAGTCAAACTTGGTAGCATTGTGCTCAAGGGTTGCATCGCCTTCCCAGCCAAAGTTCCAGCCTGCATTCATCTGTGCGTCGAAAATGTCAGCGGTAACCTTGCCGATGGCATCCAGGTGGCTGTCAGTCAGGCCCAGATAGACATCGTTGCCTACAGGCTCAGTAGGAGCATCAGTGGGCTCCTCAGTGGGTTCCTCGGTAGGCTCCTCAGTGGGATCCGTGGGATCTGCAGGTTCCGTGGGAGTTGTGGGTTCGGTCGGCTCGGGGCCGGGCAAGAACTGCGTAATGTCACAAGCCGCGAAGGACAGCAACATTACCATTGCCAGGACAAGTGCTAAGAATTTGCGTGTCATAGTGTTTTCCTCCTAAAAGTTTTTATTATCCAACTGCCGATCATTCCATCGACAGCGAGACACAAGGTTATGTGCAGCCATAGCTGCATTTGCTTTCGTAGGGGCGACCATTGGTCGTCCGTACCGCGCCTTCGTTTTCCCCCTGTAGGGACCGGCCTCCCGGACGGTCCTAAATAACTGCGTACCGTATTCCCACAAGGACAGTCGAGGACGCCTGTCCCTACAACCTCCTTGGATGGTACACTCGTAGGGTATTTTATTTCGTCAGATATTCCACAAAGGCATCTTTTAGATAATTCGCGCCCAAGTCCGTCAGGTGGATGCCATCATAGAGCACTGCACCGAAATTCTCGTGACTGAGAGAAGCAAAAATCTCCGTCTGATGCAGTTCGAAGACCTCAATACCGTATTGGGCACAATAAGTATGGATAAGACCGCGAATCCACTCCACCTTTTCTACCGCAACGTCAGCTCGCCACAGGGGTGTCGCCCACACGATCCGGGCGTCGGGATAATTTTCGGAGAAATAGATGCAGGTATCCTCTACCGCTTTCTCAATGCTTTCCGGTGTAAAGAAATGAGGCTGCTGTACACCAAAATAAGCATCATTGGTGCCCCGGAAAAGAACGATGAGATCCGGTTCTTCCCAAGCATCGTACATACCGTTTTGGATGTGCTCGATCACGCCAACGCCGCTGGCAGCGCGCACGGTAGCACCTGCAATGTTATCCATACAGAAATTCACATAGCCGGAATCCTTCAAAAAGGACTGCACCATATCCGTTTCCGAGTTATCACGGAAATCGAAGATGCTGTCGCCAATGGTCCATGCAGTCAACCCGCGGACCTCCGAAATGGTCACCTGTACAGTGGCCGATACAGCGCTGCGAGGATTTGTGATAACGATCTCATAAGTCGTGCCGGAAATAGCCTCCGAAGAGGCTGTCAGCATCCCGTCTGCTATCACTAACATACCATCGGCCGGGATAATTTCATATGTAAGGGACGGATCGCTGGCATTTTCAGGCAACACCGAAACACCGAGGCTTTTCTTGCCGCCCGCCTTGATCACAAGCGTATCGGTCACAGTCTTTACTTCTTCCACAGGGATATAGGGCGTTACCGTGATGCTTATGCTGTCGGACTTCCCCATCGCCGTCAATGTCACAGTACCAGTTCCCTCTTTCCGGGCGCGAATATAACCATCTGCTTCCACGGTCACCACAGTTTCATCTGAGGATTGCCAAACAGCGCCGGATACGCAATCAGAAGAAAGGAGCAATTCCTGTCCCGCAAACAAAGAAAGAGATGTGATTTCCTCTCCATCCAGCAGGATTTTGGGAGGTGTTCCTGCGAAGGAGCAAGCCGCCACTCCAGCAAGAAGAACTACGGTAAAAAGAGCAAACAGCAGCCGTTTCACGATAATACCCCCTATAATCTATGTTATCGATAACATATTACCACGAATTGACCTATATGTCAACTGAAAAGTAAGTATGCGCCTATTCTTTGTTAGTTTTACACAAAAGCAAACTATATTTTTTGTATGCCTCGATAATGGAATTTAATATCAGTCTTTTATTGCTCCGGGGCTTGCCCGCAAGCCCCGGGTTTCCACTCTATTTAATACGGATTTGTAGGTGCCATATCAGAAGCTGTAATGGCTAAGACTGCGTTTTGGTTACCGATGAGCATCACCTTCACAGCATCCTCAGGACTTGCGGGATAAACGCGACGGCAGATCGCCTGCCGCTCGTTGGCATAGACCTCAATCACAGACTTATCCACAAAAATGTCCAAAGAAAGCTTTTCCCCAGGCATAAGTTTGAAAGGCGCTTCCTCCTTGATGCGCAAGCCGTCAATACCGCTGTTTGTCGCATCAAACACCAGCTTTCCGTTTACGGCATCGTAATAGATTTCTGTTTTATTCCCGGTTTTTTCGTCTACCCGTACAACAAAGCCGATCTTATCCTGACCCTCCGGGGCAAGCTCTGCCTTGAGGCGGAAAAGCTCACCATTCGCAACCGAAACACTGCCATCGCTCCCAATAATCGGGGTTTTGGTATTATATTCCAGTCTGTCCAACTCACCTGCAGGCGCCATCTTCAGGATGCCATCCTCATACCAAACCGTCCGTGGGAAGCCAAAAACACCACTCCAGCCGTACTTCTCAAAATCGTTTTCCGGATTGCCGTGAAGCCAAGTCCACATAATATGTCTGTTCTTATCGTCAATCAAAGCTTCCGGAGCAAAGTAGGCTATATCATTCCAAGACATTCTGCCATGCTGTTCGGGGATAAAGGTCTCTCCATCCATAGTGCCGATATAATACTGGCAGCCGCGGTTATGTGCGATAAACAGCTGCAGATATTTGCCCGTAAAGTTGCCGTTCTCCTGCTTATCAAAGAGCGGCAGGAAGCTGGGACACATATCGTCCTCAGTCTTATTCGGATAATCTGCATCCTTATGGGGATTTTCATAGAAGCGATGGACAAAGGTCCATTTCTTCAGATCATCGGAACGGAAAAGGTCGGTCCAGTCACCCTGATAATGGGGATCGGAATTTTCCTCTCTGCCGTACATATTCAGCACCGGCAGATTGCCAAGCTGCATATAGTACTTACCGTTCATTTTCCAGATGTTACTGGGGTCTGCACAGGAAATATGCTCGATCTTTCCGTCGATCTCCAGATCCACAATGCCCCAGACAGTTTCCTCCACCGCAATGGGTTCAAGGCGCTCCCACTTTTCATAAGGAGGCTTTGCATAGGCTATGGCGATGCCACCATTGTCCCCACCCTCTACTTTTGAAGGAAATTTCCAGAAGCTTAAATAAGCTGTTTTGTCATCGTCCACAAATGCCCCACCGCTAAAGGAGCCATCGCAAAGCACACCCTCATCAAATAGCGCATCGGGATGGTGGCGCCAATGGAGCAGATCCACAGAAGAAATATGTCCCCAATGGAAAGCTTCTGTTTGCGAATTTTTATACAAATACATCAGGTGGTAAACACCGTCAACATAAAAAGCACCGTTACTGTCACCGGGCATACCATTGCCATCAGGCACAGTAAAATGAAATGTAGGTCTATAGGGGTCCCTCAGCATTTTTTCACGGTACTGTCTCGTAGCAATTACTAAATCTTTCATATTCACAACCCTTCACTTTGCCGCAGGATATTCATTACACAGCAGTCTGTAGGGCGCTTCATCCTCCTCAATGGTGGGGAAACGGCCTACGGGCGGATTGAAGCGGTTGTCGGTATTATCGTCGTTGCACTGGCTGACCTCTCCCAAAAGTACGGGACCACTTCCCTCCTCCACAGCAAAGTCATGGTACATATACTGCTGAATGTGGATACTCTCACCGGGAGTCAAGCGAACAACCGTACCGGCAGGCACCGTAAAGGTACGGCCATCCATATGCACAGTTACATCGGATTCGTAGTCAATGTCTTCATCAGGCAGGCTGTTATACACACGAATCAGCACATTTCCGCCACCGCGGTTAATAATATCCTCGGTCTTATACCAATGGAAATGGTTGCAGGCGGTCTGCCCTTCCTTTAGGTACAGCAGCTTTTCTGCATAAACCTTGGGATACTTATCAGCCATAGCTCGGTTGCCATTGCGAATGGTGATGAGGCTGAAGCCAACCTTATCAAAATCGCCCATACCGAAATCGGTAATGTCCCAGCCCAGCATACAGTCACGAACTTCGTCATATTCGTGGTTTACGTTTTGCCACTGCTCAGGCGTAAAATGGCAGAACGGAGGTAAATAGCAGTGATACTTTTCGCACATTGCTTCCAGCTCACGCAGAGCCTTATTAATCTCAGAACGTTTCATAATATTTCTCCTTATTTCTCGTAAAGCTGAACGGTTATTTCATAGGCGATGTGCTCGCCCGGTTTTAAGAATTTAAGCTTACCCTCACGGCGCATTACGTCACGGCCGTCGGGAGTGCAGTTGCCCGGCTCTAAGCCAAGAACATAGTCCCTGTAGCCCATCATCTTCCACTCGGTGAAATGGTCGAGAGAATTGGGGTCAAAAGAGATGGTTAGGCCCTTGCGGATGTCGGGGTTATAAATAGAGGCCCGTCCCTCCTGCCCCATCTTGTGATAGTAGCATTGCTCCTCAAAATTCGGCGTGGGGGGCAGCATTTTGTTCCAAGTGTCTAAATCCTCTGCTGCGTGGTCATTGCGGGGTGTGACCTCTACAGACGCAACCTCTACAACGGCATTCTCGCTCAGCAGCGGATAGCCCATATTCATATGGTATAAGATCATTACGGGAGATTCCGTATCTCCTTGATTTTCGATGATGTCGGAAACGGTAAATTTACCCTCGGTTTTCGACACGGAAATGGTGCGTTTTAGTACCAATTTCCGGGAGAAAATACGGCTGTCGTTTACGGTAGCCCGAATGTAATAGTTTTCTTCATCCTCATCCCAGTAGATTCTCTCGCAAGGTGTGTTGCCGATGGTACCGTGAAGGGGCAGCTCTTCCCCATCGTCGGTGCAAGGACTGCCCACGGCGGTAAGACCGCAGGTGGTAAGGAAACCGGCTGTGAAGCTCTTTAAGAAGCCTGCGCCTTGGTCGTCATAATAACTGGGTGCTACATAACCGCTTGGAGAAAAATAACCCATATTGTCGCCCTTATAGGAAAGGCGATAAATATCGGCACAACGGTCTGCACAGACAGTCATCTCAAGACCCGCTCCGTTTCGTAACTGGAAAAGGCGCATACCGTCGCCCTTGCCGCCGATGAGACGGATTTCTTCCACACCACCAAGCTGGCTGGGGTGTCCGATATAAGGATTGATCATGATAATTCCTCCTTAAACAACAGGCTGCATATTCTCGTGCTTGATTTTATCTGCTTCGGCAATGAGCGTTGCAAGATCACAGCCGCTAAGCAGCATTTTGTAGTAATGAAGGATCAATTTTGCTAAGGTATGGTTTTCTTCTAACTTGGAAACCTCCAAGAGTACCACCTTTGCAGCATCTGTGGACTGCTCACCACCATTTTCTTTTATGTAGCGGTGTAAACCGGCGGCAGCACCTACGGCAATATAGGCAGGTGTGATGCCCTCGCTCAGCGCAAGCAAGGAAGAGCCAATCAGTCGGTCAGCAGGAGAGAGTTTTCTTGCCGGGTCACCGCCAACACGCCCACAGGTATCTTTTAAGGCTTTGTTGGTAAATCGGTAGAGTAGATCTGTGATATGGGCTTGTAAAGCGGGCATATCTGCACCGTAATGTTTGTTAAGGATCAGCGCGCTTTCCAGCATTGCATTTTGCACCAAGACACGCACCTCGGGAACTGCGATAGACTGATAGATATACTCCAGTCCCAAAAGGTCTCCTAAATAAGCACAGGTTGCGTGACCCATATTATGAACATAGAGTTTTCTTTTGATGTAAAAATCAAAAGGCTCATAAGGTACCATATTTTTGATATCCGGCACCTCGCCCTTAAATGCCGCCTTGTCTACAGGCAGGAAGCCGTACTTTTCTACGCAGACACGCATAGGCTCGCCGTCCTTCATTTCTTCCGTCTGGACAGGCACCATACGGCCAATAGACGCTTCTACCAAACCCACCGCTTCGTCGAACTTCTTACATTCTTCCTCGGTCAGCTGTTCTTTGAGCATCCCCTCAAGAACCTTATTGGCATCGTTAAGGTTTTCGCAGATGATGATATTCAGCGGCCCTTTATTCATTTCCCAACGCTTCCGTAAGCCAGCCACGATATTGGGAACGATGAACTTGAGGATTCTTGCGCCTACGGCTGTTGCCATAATGTCGCAGTTCGCAATTGCCTCTACTGCGTCAGGAAGATTGCCGTTGACCGCGGTTACATTTTCCACCCAAACATCCTCGTAGCCTTCGGTAGATACGATGCGGATAGGATATTTTTCCTTTTCCTGCAAAGCTTTGATGACCGGCTCAGCAACATCAATAAAGGTCACCCTATAACCGCTTTGGCTCAGAAGCGCACCGATAAAGCCACGGCCAATATTACCGCCGCCGTACATGACTGCTTGTTTCATATCTCCCTTAGCCTCCGTACATTTCATATAATTTCAGCACTTCCTCTGCGGCCTTTACGCCGTCAGATGCACTGACCTCGCTTAAGGATGCCGCTGCTGTGCAAGCACCCAGCTTCAAGGCATCCCCCAGATTCATACCGGTCTCTGCGCCGTAGAGAACACCTGCACAGAAGGCATCGCCTGCGCCCACCGTGCCCCTAATGTAGCCGGCAGGTAGCTTCAGGCTGGGAACTTCCCAGTACTTACCATTTTCGTCGATACCGCAGCCAAGCTCGGGGCAATGGATCACTGCCCAAGTGGATACGCCATATTCTCTCAATTTATTAAGCGCAACAGGCAGGTTTTCCTTGAGGAGACTTCCCTGTTCGTCCCGGAGTATAATTCCCGTACTCTGCTGGGCTTCGATTTCGTTGATAATGCAATAATTGGCATATTTGAGGGCAGGTGTCACCAGCTTTTGAAAACGATCACCGGCTTCCGAAACCACATCGATGGACGTTTTTATGCCCTTTTGCTGAACTTTATGTAAAAGACGTGCCATTTTGGTGCCATACTCGCTGTCCTCTGCATCCAATGCCGGCAGAAGCAGGATATAACCAATGTGAAAAATATCCACATCCAAATTTTCCAAATCAATATCTTTTTCGCCGTAGTACGCATTTGCGCCGGCATGCTGGAAGAAGGTGCGCTCCTTGGTCTCATTATTGCTCATAACCGCAGTAAAAGAGGTTCTGCCATCCCGGCGCACCTGGGACAGATCGATATTGGGGTACTTTCCCATTTCCTGCAAAATGAAATCGCCTTCTGCATCATGACCCGCATAGCCGGAGGCTACGAGGTGAAGCGCGGGATCCAGCTTTGCCAAATCCGAAATGGTGTTGCAGACGCTGCCGCCGGTGGAGTTTTGGATACCTTCGGTTATATGCGTCAGTTCCCCCTGACGGGGCCATGTCGATATAGGATAGGTAATATCTACGATCATATTTCCCGCACAACAAATTCCTTTACGCATATTGATTCCCTCACTTTTCTTCATTGTGCAAACTGTCATCTGTTATCGATAACAGATTAACAAATTTCTCCATTATTGTCAATGACTTTCTTCCTTGGATATAGTGTCAGAACCGGTTTCCGTAGTTTGTTTAACAGTATTATAGAACAAAAACCTAATCGTCAGCTTGTCCATAAAATATAAAAGTGAGCTTTGATTTATTTCTACCAAAAAAATCAAAGCTCATTTTGTTCACCCCAGCATAACATCTAACAGCATCATAACGGCAAATCCGAGAACGATTCCCATAGTTGCAAAATAAGGCTGTGCTTCTTGGTTTTTTTGACACTCAGGAATCAACTCGTGCACAGCAACCAAAATCATTGCTCCGGCGGCGAAAGCAAGCGCATACGGCAGAATTGTTTCCACGTAAACAACTAACAATGCGCCGACCACACCTGCAATTGGTTCTACCATACCCGAAGCCTGACCATATAAAAAGCTCTTTTTTCTGGAGAATCCTTCTCTCCTCAGCGGAATAGAAACCGCGGCCCCTTCGGGAAAATTCTGCAAACCGATCCCAATTGCAATGGTAATGGCGCCCATAAGCCCTTCCGTACTATAACCGCCGTTTTTCAGTACACCAAACGCAACTCCGACCGCCAAGCCTTCTGGTATGTTATGAAGCGTGATAGATAAGATCAGCATCATAATTCTGCCAAAGCGTGTGTTTGGGCTTTCTTGTGTATTTGTAATCTTCCGCTGGGCGTTCGTTATAATTTTATCGCTTCCCCACATAAACAATGCACCGAATAGAAAACCGCCTGTTGCCACAAAGTAGGCAGGCAGAGTTGACGTAGCTTCTGCACGCTCTATGGCAGGTTGCAGCAACGACCAAAAGCTCGCCGCAATCATGACACCAGAAGCAAATCCAAGCATAAGGTTCAACGCCTTTGGATTGGGGGACTTAAAAAAGACGACCGTTGCTGCACCTAATGCAGTTACAAGCCACGTGCCAAGTGTTGCGATCAGCGCCATTAATACAATAGCATCCATGTTGCACCTCCTACCATCATTATATTTTTGTCGATATAAGTTGTGTATGCCGCGCCAAGAGGAATTCTATATCTATAGTCATTTTCCGGCCGTAAGATAAACATAAAACGCCGCCGAGGAATTTCGTTCCTCAGCGGCAATTTTTTTGGGGTGTAGAGGTCAATGACCTGCTTGGCAAAGGTACCTGTGCCCTCACCGCCGACTTTGTCCATGTTTTCCGTCATGCTGCCACCACCGGCGTAGCTTTCTGCCAATAGCCAGCACTTGACCGCCGAAACGCTCGTCTATGTAAGCGATCAACCGCGCTGCGTTTTCCGCAATGGAAGTAAAGGACGCATCGCTGTCTGCGTGTCCATTCAAAATAGGAAGCACCACACGATAAGAAAAGCTTTTCTTTGTTTATAACCGTAAATTTCACAAAGAATCATAACCACCGGCCGTGCCGGTGGTATGCACAGGCCACCTTAGGGCCTACAACCTGCCGAGCCTATAGGCTCATCGAATTCTCTTTCGCTTTCGTGTTTTGCCCCACCACCGCAAATGCGGTAATTAGCGCACCGAAGGCTCCCTTGTGTAAAGGGTAGATTTCCCCGTTAGCGGGGAAAATGTCCGCAACGCGGACAAAAGGGGCGCGGGCCCGGCAGGGCTGTCAGCCGAACAGGCTGATTGAGGGATTGACACTATGAGAACAACCCCTCCGCCCAGTGTGCGCACTGGGCACCTCCCCTTACACAGGGGAGGCTTGCCGCTGCGGCGGGACTGGGCATAGCTAAAGCTTTTTGGAACCACCAGCCGTGCTGGTGGTTTTCTATAAGCAACAAAATCCGATCTTTCCGCCATTTGGCGAAAGGATCGGATTTATTGATATAGGAAGGCTTTGCAGATGGTCACAGTGCTTCAGATGTAAAGAACCTTCTCAAAAAATAAGCCGGTGCACAGCTCCATGCGTGGCAATAGCTGTTGACGATGGCGCCGCCATAGGGAGATTCATTGGGATTTTGGGGATTATACAGCTCCCAAAAGGTATCCGCCCCAGCATCCAGCATACCGCCCCAATAACGGTCCAGCACCTGCAGCGCCTTTTCCTTTTCACCGACAGTCAACAAAGCATCGATGTAATTATGGTACATATAAGGGGTAACCATTGCTTCTGCAGATGTACGCTCCAAACGCTCCAACAGCTCAGCATTTCCGTGCATTGCACCACCCAAAACCATCCACACTTGACTGGCCCAAGAAATCTGCTGATTATCACCGCTGACATAGAAGCTACCGTTCCAAAGAAGCTCTGCCGCCGCTTTCTTTGCCGCAAAATCCTCTTTCAGTGTCTGCGTATTTATCCCCAGAATTTGGGTCATCTCAATAGCTGCCTTCAGGCAGTATAGATAAATGCCCTGAGCAGAAGCTTGCTTGTTGAGACCCAAATTCCAGTCAACAAAGCACCAGCCCAGCACATCGGAGTCCTTTACCAAGTGGTCTTCTCCGAAGTAAGGCTGCACCACCTCTATCTGATGCAGTGCCGTAGGCGCCAGTTCCTTTAAGGTTTCCATATCCCCGGTGGCCTTGTAATAATCCAGCAGTGTGGGAATGTAAAAAAGCGAGTAGTCGAACATCACCGTATCGTCCACTTCGATCTCCGGTTCGGTAAACAAGCAAGCACCGATCCGACCGCCGTCCAGCATCGTTCCGGCAAACAGATAGAGACACCGCTTCACCAGATCGTAATTGCGGAAGGTCTCATAATTGGCCAGCGCCTGCATCCGCAGATCCCCCATCCACAGGCGGCGATCCCGCTTAGGACCGTCCTCAAACACATTCTGCATACACTCTCGCAAAGTGTGGCAAGCAATTTTATCCAGCTGCATCTGCCGGGGCGTTCCCAAATAAGGGCGCAGCTGCAGATCATCAGCAGAGGTAGTTGCAACGCAAGCAGCCTCTTCCAATTTCAGCTGATATTTGGAGCTGACATCCAGCACCTCGAGCTGCAGATACCGGAATGCGTAACGGCGCGGAAGGGTGATCTCAGAGGGCAGTACATCGATATGTAGCTGCTCCTGTTGGATCCAGCCCATACTGATCCAGCCGCGGTAGGTTTCAGCATTTTCCAAAAGCTCACATTCCCGCTCCGCGAATTTAAGCCTGATCCAAGCCGGCGCATCGGGGTGACTTCCGGTAAAACCGAATTTTAGTGTTACTTTGCCAACAAAATGATTTCCGAAATCCAAGCGGAGAGTATCTCCCTTGGAAAGCATCCGCTGTCTGTGCGATTCCATATCCAAGGGCACTACACTTTTTTCGATCAATGAAGGCTTGAGACTATCAGCAACATTCAAAAAGTGTTCGTTCTGCACCATTACAGCACCACCTCCAAAAGCTCCCGGAAAGAGGTTAAATTATAATCGCCTGCTTTTTCTGCGGCGGCATCGCCTACACAAGCGACCCGCATACCGCCGGCGTGACCCGCTTGGGCACCGGCAACCGCATCTTCCACCACCAAACATTCTGCACAGGGCACACACAGCATTTCCGCCGCCTTGACAAAAACCTCAGGGTCAGGCTTGGAGCGAGTGATGTTATTCCCGTCGGAGATCGCATCAAAATAGCCGCCCAAACCGATCTGCTGCAAAATAAAGGGCGCATTTTTGGAAGAAGATCCGATGGCCAGCTTATAGCCGCGGCTACGAAGAGTATCCAAAGTGGATTTAACCTCCTCACTCAGATCAGCAGGGCTCATCTGCTTCAGGGATTCCTTGTACAGCTCGTTTTTCTGTTCCGCCAAGGCCTCCTTCTCCGCCTGAGAAAGCTGACCCGTGTAATTTTCCAGTACGATCTCCAGGCTTGCCATCCGGGAAACACCGCGAAGACGGTTGTTGATCTCCCGGTCAAAATAGACGCCTAAACCGTCTGCCATAGCCTTCCATGCCAAATAATGGTATTCGTCGGTGTGACAGATCACGCCGTCCAAATCGAGAATAATTGCTTTCATATTAAACATAATCCTTTCCACAAAGGGGGTCACAGGGACTGATGCCCTTAAAATCGCTTCTGCCCATAATTTTGTCCATGATCGCCCGGCAGAAATCCGGCTCTCCACTGTAGGCGTTGATATAGGTCTCGATCATCGGCGCATCAAACAGGTGGTACGGATAAGCCGTGGAGATCATCATCACCGGGATCTCGCTGGTGAGCCAGGGTGCATCATCGCCCAAGCCAAAGGCCACATTCCAGTTCAGGCGCAATGTGGTATTATTGGATGCATTTTGCATATTGCAAATGTAGACATAGAGGTCATAGCTTTGCTTCATCTCCGCCACGCTGCGGTACATTTCGTAGAGCAGCATCCCCTTTTCCGGCGGCAAATTAGGATCCATAAAGTCCGACGGCACAATGGTGGTTCTGCGGTCACGGACGGTAACTTCAAAGTCTTCTTTTTCAAACAGAGCTTTCCAATACTGCACAGTTTCATCGGTTGGGTCATTGCTCTTTTGGATCACATTCAAATAAACACGGCGGAATTTCTTTGGGCTGATGGGAAGCAAATTCTGCTCATCCCGCACCAAGGTGATCGCTCTGTCCGCAACCGCCTTTGCCCAAGCCTTGTGCTTTTCGCATCCAACCACCGCTAACGCTTCAGGTCCAGGAACCAAGATGTTTTCCGCATGCTTTTCCGGTAAATGGAGGCTTGCCTTGGTTGCCAGTATCCGTGTTACAGCCTCACCCAGCCGCTCCTCGGTAACCTTACCGGTCTTGATCCCTTCCAAAAGGAAGCCATAGTCCTCATCCAGACTCTTATTAAACAGGATCATATCCACACCCGCAGCAATTGCCGCAGGAATCGCCTCGGATCTCGGCATAGCGCTGGTAAATCCCACCATAGGTGTAGCATCTGTTGAAATCAGGCCGTTAAAGCCTAACGTTTCACGCAGCAATCCCGTCACCAACGGACGGCTCAGAGAGGCAGGCTTCAGTTGCTCCTTACGACCGGCTTTGGGATTTAGCCTCTTCACCCAATCCGGCTGGGCAATATGACCAACCATTACGGTCTTTGCGCCTTTCTCAATAAGCGTCTTATAAACCTTGCCATAGCTTTTCATCCAAGCATCGCAGGAAAGAGAATTGACACTTGTCAATATATGCTGATCCCGCTCGTCCACACCGTCACCGGGAAAATGCTTGATGGAAACCGCCACACCGTTTTCCTCTGCACCATCCATATAGCGTGAGGCAAAAGCGATCACCTTATCCGCATCAGAGCCAAAGGTACGGGTATTGGTAATGGGGTTGTGGAAATCCATATCAATATCCACAATAGGTGCAAAGGACCAGTTTAGTCCCAGCGCTGCACCTTCCGCGCAGGCAACATAGCCCATACGGTAGCCGTTTTCCGGGTCATCGGTGGCCGCTACTGCCATTGGGCTGCCAAAGGAAGTACCCTCCATAGCGATCCCGTTGCCGCCGGCCTCTGTATTGGCAGCAAGCAGCAGTGGGATTTTCGCCAAGCTTTGGATAGTACGATGGGTATTTTGGATATATCCGGCAGGGCCCATACGGTACATCATTGCACCGGCGCCAATATCACACACCATATGTTTTAACACTCCGGGATCATCGGTAAAGCCCATGGGGCAAAATACCTGTCCGGCTTTTTCTTCCAAGGTCATAGCCGACAGCGTGCTTTCCACCCAAGCGATCTGCTTATCATTTAAGTAAAAGGGATTTCCTTTCAAATTGATCATGGATCATTCCTCCATTTTGGAATCAGCCTCTTTCCTCGAGGAAAGAGGCTGTATTTCTATATCACTCAGAAAATGAGTTGTATTCAAATTTATTTGCGGATGGGCCGGAAAAAGGCCTTGATCCGATATTCATTGCTCAAATAGATCAAGAACAGCACCAGCAGCACCGCATTGATGATAGACTGAGTAGACGCCTTGATCTCATTACTAAATACCGCAAATGTAGAGTTGAGCATGCTCATACAAAGCGCAGCAAGGAAGAAGCCCAGCTTCTCATTGGAGAAGCGGCTGATATATCCGCCGATAAACATCGGCAGGAAAGCCGTGAACATAATACCGATCGAACCGAAGTTCAGCGCACTGGTATCGATATTGGTGGTACGCACCGCGTACAAAAAGCCTACCACGCCCATCAGTCCACCGCAAACGGTATAGCAGGCAATGGCGTTGGGAACCTCCCGGATGCCGGTATCTACAGCTACCTTCTGTCCTTCCTTCAGCGCCCGGTAGTTGCAGCCGAAGCGGGTACGGTCGAATACATAGATAATAAATGCCAAAACGGCAACGATCAGCAGCGCAGAGTAGATCCAGGTATTGCGACAGGCCCGCATCGAATCGTTTTGTACCTCTGTCATCAAATAGCGGCCTTGGGTAATGGTAAAGGTGATGCCTTCATAAATAAGGGTCACGCCCAAAGAAGTGATAATAGGCGGGATGCCCAGAAAAACATAGATCACGCCGGAAATAAGTCCCAGCACGATGCCGCTGAGAACGGTAACGGCGAACATAAGCACCGCGCTCCCCTCACCACCTGCCAGCGCAGCATAGGAAACCTTTGCGCCAATGACAGAGGACAGGGTCATAATTGCGCCAAGGGAGAAATCAAATCTGCCACTATTCAGGTTGATCGACAGAGCGATGGTGGTGATCATTACGATGGCGGTATAAGATACAAAGTTATTAAAGCCCAAAGCGGTATTGATCATGCTTCTGCCACCCAAGGCGCACAGAGAAAGCAGAACCACCGCCACGATCACAGGGATGGCAAGGGTACCGACGATCCTTTTTCCCAAATTGTTTTTCATTTGACCTTCCATAATCTTGCCTCCACAATTTCTGTTGTCCGGGGGCAAAAGCCCCCGGAGCTTTGGAATAAATTACTTTACGATAGCAACAAATTGCTCGTAAGTGACATCCTCACCGATCACAGTGTCTAGGGTCTCTGTGCTGATGATGGGCTTGTCACCCTGATCAGCGCCGTAGCATGCGTCGAAGGAAGCAGCATCGGTAGCAACCAGATAGCTCTGGCTGATAGACAGTGCATAGCCCTCAGGCGTACGGATAGCATTGCCATTGACCGCATTGATCACAGCCGCGAAAATCGGGCCAACAGAAGAAGCATACTTGCCTGCCAGATACTTCAGGGAGCCTTCCTTCACATTCTTGCCGTTGCCGGAGGTGAAGGAGTCGATGTCGGAGTAAGGCAGCTTTGCGCCGTTGAGCATATCAGCAAAGAAGGTGGTAGCCATACCAACAGAGATGAAGGCATCGATGCCAGCGCCCATAGCCGCGCCCAGCTCGTCCCACATCGTGTCAGAGTAACCGGCGATGTAGTGGGTAACAGCGATGTCACCGGCAACAGCATTCAGGTCGAAACCGGCGTACAGCTGACCTGCGATGGCTTCCATCTCGGTAGCACCGTTGTAGCTGAGGCCCAAACCGACCAGCGTACCAGCCAGACGGTAAACGTGCATGGGGTTGGGAACAAAAGCACCGTAGATGCCGATCTTCTTAACGCCCTGCTCCTTGAAATACTTACCCATAGCAACACCGGCCTCGTACTCCGTGGTCATGCTGGGTCCGATCTGACCGACGAAGTACTCGTTAGACTTGTGCTCTGCGTACAGAGCATCATCCATACCGGAAGCAATGGCGTAGTACATGCCGTACTGCGCGCAGGTCTCCAGCTGGCTTGCGCGGTCGCTGGCAGACAGAGAAATGATTGCGTTGTAGCCCTGTGCAGCAAAGGTCTCAATGGCTGCCTTCTCTGCAGCAGCGTCCTCCAGCTGCTCGGTGTAGGTCAGGGTCACACCGTAGTGAGGTGCCAGGTATTTTTCGTAGTAGTTACGGAAAGCCAGAGCCTCTTCACCACTGACGTCGGCAACCAGAACGCCGATCTTGATTTCCTTGGGCTTGTTACCGTCGCCCGTGCCGCCGCAGGCAGCCAAGGACAGCACCATAACAAGTGCAAGAAGCATTGCGATGATTTTCTTCATAATTGATTTCCTCCAGTTTTTTATTTTTAACGCCTTTGGCGTTAATTTACCTTGCAAGAAGCTTCGTGCGATAATTCATACCGGTGATATAGACCACAGCCAGAAAAAATACCGCACTGACGATCTGGCTAATGCCGTAGCCGGCATTGCCGCTGATAAGCATCTTCAAAATATTATTGAGAAGGATATAGGAGAAGCCGCCCATAAGCGCCGAATAGATCCGGGATCGGGGACCGCCGGAAATAGGCATGCCGCCAAATACGATGGCAACGATCACATTCATGCCGATGCCGCCGGCGGTGGTTGGCGTAACGGAAGGGGTATAGACCAAAGTCAAAAATGCGCCCAAGCCCACACCGATACCCGCCATGACAAAAGCAACGATGGCATAACGGTCCGCCCGAATACCGCTGAGCTTTGCGCAGTTGGCATTGCCGCCCAAAAATTTCAGTCTCCGGCCAATTTTTGTGAAATTAAAAACAAAAATACACAGTGCCGCATAGCCAAACAGCATCAGCAGCTTAAATTCAATTGTATCCAGCGGCCTTACCAGCTTGCTGGGGATACTGATGCCTCCCAGGGCGCCGCCGTTAACGGAAATGATCTGACTGGCAACCGCTGTAAGCACGCTCATCATAGCCACCGTTGTAACAAATACAGGGATATGGAACACAGATGCCAGCACAGAACTCAGCAGGCTGCAGCCGATGGCAACGCCGAAGATCACAAGGATCATAATTGGAAAGGATTCTGTGGCATTATAGGCCATAACACCCAAAGTGGCGCTAAACAAGGTGGATGCGCCTAAGCTAATATCGAAAGAGCCCAAAGAGTAGATGAAGATGGCGCCGGTGGCAACCACCGCCAACACAACACCTTCGTTGAGTATCTTCTTTAAGTAAATATCCAGACGGTAACCTTTGCTGCTCACCAATGCGCAAAGCACGCCAAACAGTATTGCCAACGCCAAAGCAGGCAGCAATGTGATGAGTAGCTGCTTCCGCTTATAGGCGCGAAGTACGGCTTCTTTTTCCAGTGTTTTTTTCATAACCGCACCTCCTTAGATCATAAACTTAATGATTTCCGCATCGGAAAGGTCTTTGCTTCTTTGGAATTCCTTCATAATACGGCCGTCCTTCATAATGATCAGGCGATCCGCCATACCCATCAGCTCCGGCATTTCCTCAGAGATCATAAGTATCGTCTTCCCCTGCTTTTTCAGCTGTACCATCAGCTGATACATCGCCCGCTTCACGCCAATATCCACGCCACGGGTGGGACAGTCCAAAATCAGGATATCGGAATCCCGGCCGATCCACTTACCGAAGACTACCTTCTGCTTGTTACCGCCGGAAAGCTGTGATACCTGCTGATCCCGATCGGCGCATTTAATTTCCAGCACCCCGATCTGCTGATCCACATACTGCTTTTCCTTGCCGCCCAGCACAAGAAAGTTTTTCACCGCAAACCGGTCCATACCGACAATGGCAATATTGTCCCGAACACTGGCGCTAAGGGTCAAGGATTCCGTATCCCGGTCCTTTGCCACATACCCCATCCCCTGCTTCATTGCAACGGTTTCATTGGTAATGCGGATACCGCCGGCCGTCACTGTGCCGGACGCAGCTTTTTGCGCGCCAAAAAGGATCTTACCCAGATCGTGCATGCCACAGTGGGAAAGGCCACCGATACCCACGATCTCGCCCTTATGCAGGCAAAGGCTCACATCCTCCAAAATACCGGGCACAGTAATATGCTCTGCCGTCAGAGTCACTTCTTCCATATGGGACGGTTCAAAATCGCTGCGGTAATAATCGCCCCTCAGCTCTCTGCCGATCATACTGGTGCGGATCAGGTCCTCGTCAAACTCTTCCCTTTGGAAGGTGCGGATCAGATGGCCGTCCCGCAGTACGGTCAGTGTATCGCAGACGGAAATGATCTCATCTAAGTCGTGGGAAATAAAGATGACTGCCCGACCCTCGTCCCGGTATTTCTTCATAATGCGGTACAAGGTTTCCCGTCCCTGCTGAGAAAGCGCTGTAGTGGTTTCGTCCACAATGAGGATCTGGGGATTTTTCATAACCACCTTGGCGATCTCTACCAATTTACGGGTCTGGAAATCCAAGGCTCCCATCATCATATGGCCCCGGACATTGGTAACACCAATATTATCCAGCACCACATCTGCAGCTTTGTTCATGGCGGCGGTACTGACCGGGCCTTTGCCACCCCAGATACGGAACTGGTCCGTTTCTGCAAGGAAGATATTTTCTGCCACAGTAATGCCGCCAATGGTGCCGCTTTCCTGTACGATAATGCCGATGCCTTTATGCAGCGCATCGATCATACTCTTGGGCTGCCAAGGCTGTCCCCCAAATACCATTTCACCCTGATCGCATTTCTGCATACCTGCAGCGATGGTAGAAATGGTGGACTTGCCGGAGCCGTTTTCGCCAATCAGTCCACGGATCTCACCGGGATATACATTCAATTCCACATCGTCCAGCGCCACCGTACTGCTGAAGCACTTGCGAATGTGTTTCATCTCCAAAATGGGTGTTTTCATATTATCACCTCGTAAATCTATTGTAGCTTTTTTCAAAAAGAGGAACTATTCGAATTTTGGCTGGTTTATATTAATATTTTATGGTTTTCAAAGAAAAAAAGTTGTACAAAGCCAAACAGGCAGGTTTTCCTTGCTTTCAGGTTAATTTCTACGGCTTTTTAGACATTCTGCCAAATACCATAGCGTAAAAACTGTGCAAAAGCAACAAACAGTATCTTCCATTTTTGGAAAGCCACCGTTTATCCCCCTTTTACAAACATTTCTTAAAAACAAAATGCTCTTGTGATTTTGACGAATTTGCCTTAAATTATTGCTGTCAATTGAGCAATCACATTAAGTTTACCTTGATTTTTTAACCTATTCACACTATAATCATTTTAAAAGGAGGGGACTGTTTATGCGCAAGCACTATGAGATCGCCAACTTCGAAACTTTTATGCCGCTGCGATGTATGCTTCATCAAATCGGCTATATCGAACCTCATAAACACGATTACTTTGAGATCGATCTGGTTTTAAGCGGTCATTGCACCATAGTGGTAGAGGACAAGAGCTATCACCTCGGACCGGAGGATGTCATTTCTGTGGACCCCCATACTCCCCACGAGCTGCGGGGCAAGGATTGCGTTCTTATCTGTGTTCAGTTTGAACAATCTCCCTTTGTTCAGCTGCTGCCCGATCCACAGCACCCACACTTCTTCTGCAACAGTGCCGTACAAGGCAACAATGCCGCCTTTGACACCATCCGCACCCTGATCGCTCGTCTGGTAAAAAACAACGCGGATAAGCAGCAGGGCTACGAGCTGCGTAATTGCTCCTACATCTATGATTTTATGGATGTCATGTACAATAATTTCCGCATCCAGCGCTCCCGGGCGCAGGATGTGCAGGAACACCGCTATTCCGTCCGTATTGCCCAGATCTCCCGTCTGATTCAGGAGCATCACACCGAAAGCCTCTCCCTCTCACAGCTGGCAGAGATGGTGCATCTTTCCGCGCCCTATCTTTCCAAGTTTTTCGACCAGCAATTCGGTATGACATTCCTTTCCTACCTGACCCAGGTCCGTCTGAATCATGCTGTGAACCTGCTGCTGACCGGTGACAAGATCATTGAAGATGTTTCTTCCGCCAGCGGTTTTCCCAATTCTCACGCTTTTGTCCAAGCCTTCAAAAAGGAATACGGTGTACTGCCCAGCATTTACCGCCGGCAGAATCGGGAAATGAAGCAAGAGCGCCCTCTGCACCTTTCCGTGGAGCAGCACAATTACTTAACCGGACTCAAAAAATACTTGGAGCCTGCAAGCACCGCTCCGGCACCGACCAACGCCATCAGCTGCAATATCCAATTGCGCGCCGACGGGGAAACAAAGATGCTGAAGCATACCTGGCGCAATATTATGACCGTTGGCCGTGCCGCTGATCTGCTGACCGCCGATATTCAAGCCTTGGTCCGCCGGATGAAAAGCGAGATCGGTTTCCGCTATATTAAGTTTAGCGGTCTTCTTTCTGACGAAATGTATGTATATACCCAAAACGGGCAGAAGGCTACCTACAGCTTTACCTATATTGATAAGGTTTTTGACTTTTTGATGGATGTGGGGCTTAAACCCATCGTCCAGTTTTCCTTTATGCCCTCTGCCTTGGCAAAGGATCCCGCCCGTCGGCTTTTCGGCCACCTGGTCAGCGAACCGGCAAGCCTTGCCGACTGGCACGCACTGGTCTATGCGGTAACAAAGCACTTACTGGAACGCTACGGCGCGGAAGAGGTCACGACTTGGCATTTTTGCGTTTGGTCTCAGCCGGACACCCCCCAGAGTATGTACGGTTTTTCTTCCAATGAAGCCTTTTACGAATTCTATCGTCAGACATTTTTGGCAGTAAAAAGCTGCGACCGCCGCCTGTCCTTCGGCACACCGCCTACCTTCTATATTGTGGAAAACGGCTACGAAAACTGGTACATCCCCTTCCTTGGCTGGTGCCGCAGCAACGGTTGTATGCCGGATGCCCTGAATTTCCATTATTACGACACTGCCCTTGTGCAAAATGCAGCTGACAGTCAGGACACCTTTGGATTTGTGTACTCCATGACTCTGCGCAGTTTACCTGACGGATTCCGCAATTTTGTCAATCAGGTCCGCGCCGAGCGGGAAAAATTAGGCCTTCGCAACCTCCCCATCTTCCTGACAGAGTGGAATAACACCCCTTCTCAGCAGGATCTTCTCAATGATACCTGCTTCAAATCCTGCTATATCGTCAAAAACATTTTAGAAAACTACGACAGGCTGGACGGCTTCGGCTATTGGTCGCTGACTGACTGGATGGGAGAGGCGCCGCTGCCTAAGGAACAATTCTTCGGCGGGTTAGGACTGTTTACCGTAAGCGGTATCCCCAAAGCCAGCTTTTATGCCCTGTGGCTGCTGCGACAGCTATGTAACAATTTTGTCGGCAAAGGTGAGGGGTGGTTTGCCTCCCGGCAGGGGGATAAGTACACGGTTTTGCTTTATAATTACCGCCACTTCTCCCATCTCTACGCACTGGGTGAACGATTTGATATGACCTTTACAGACCGTTACACGCCCTTTGATCCTGTGCAAAGCTTGGATTGCCATCTGTCCTTGGAGGGGGTCTGCGACGGAAATTATACAGTCCGGGAAACGGTTGTCAATCGCCGTTCCGGCTCCGCCTTTGACCGCTGGATAGAAATGGGTGCCTTAGAGCCGGACACACCGCAGGAGTTCAAGACGTTGGAGGCCCTTTCCTTCCCCCAATGCAATAAGTACGTCTGTTCCGCAAAAAACGGTACTTTGGAGATCGATGCTACGCTGGATATGCTGGAAGTCAGGCTTCTCATCATTGAGCCAATGAACCAATGATTCTTTAACGCAAACGGTATTTACTCTCCCCTATTCCTCTTAAATATTTTGACCGACAGCACTCCGTAGGGCGCTGTCGGTCTTTTCTTTGTTTATAGCAGTTCAATTATATTTTCTTCTATATCTTTTCTGACGGTGCTTACTTTACCTCCACCAAGGTATACTCTCTGCTTCCATAACCCCGCGCTGCAGCAGCTTCGATGGTATGAACGCCATTTCGACTCTCGATCCTCTCTATGAGATGAGGCTTACCGGGATCGCAGCATGCATAAACAAGATCGATACAGGCCTGATCGATGGCAATGGGATCGGTGGACACAAGAATGCCAATATCCGCGATGCAGGGATCTTCCGCTTTCGCACAGCAATCGCAGTCTACGCTCATATTCTTCATCACATTGACATAAACAATGTTGCCCTTGAAGAACTCCACCACGCTGCCTGCTGCATCTGCCATCGCTTCCAAGAAGGAATCGTGATCGGCACTCCAAATCTTTAAGACATTGCCTGCGCCGTGGATATAAGCCTTGCCGTGGGAGGATGCGCAGCCGATGGAAAGCTGCTTCAGTGCGCCGCCGTAGCCGCCCATAGGATGCCCTTTGAAATGAGACAGCACCAGCATAGAATCGTAGGCGGCCATATCCTTGCCCACATAGTTTTTCTGAATGACTTTACCGTCCGGGATGTCCAGTACCAGATCCGGCCCCTGTGCATCCAGCAGATCTACCTTAAAATGCTGTATCCAGCCGTGATACTCCAGAAGCTTTTTGTGCTTACGGGTCGTGTTTCTTGCGCCGGGATAGGCGGTGTTACATTCTACAACCGTCCCGCCCACATAGTGAATGACCGGCTTCCAGAATTCAGGTCTCAAGAAATTCTGATTGCCCTTTTCTCCGGAATGGACTTTAACCGCCACATTTCCATTTAGTTCCTTACCTGTCAGCTTGTACAGCTCCAAGACCTTTTCCGGTGTTATCTCACGAGAAAAATAAACAGTTGCACCCATATTTGACGCCTCCTTTATGGAATAAGATCGGTAAGCCCATTATAGCACGAAGCAGGATCAATTGCAACAAATGCAAAAAGCCTTTTTGTTGCGTCATAGCACGCCATATCCGGTCATACAATGCTTGTGACTATGTATGACGAGGTGCTTATATGAAGCAATTCACTTCTTATTGGCAGGCTGCCGGCTTTGGGCTTACTACGCTCGCCGGTACAATTCTTCATTTTTTATATGACTGGACAGGTAACAGCATCCTGATCGCGCCTTTTTCAGGCATAAACGAATCCACCTGGGAGCATATGAAGCTGCTCTGCTGGCCTCTGTTTCTCTTTGCCCTTATTCAGTCCCTTTTCTATAAAGAATATACGCACTTTTGGTGCGTGAAGCTATTGGGAATTCTGACCGGACTTTTATTGATCCCAACTCTGTTTTATACCTACAACGGCATATTCGGCAGCTCCCCGGATTGGATCAATATCGTCATCTTTTATGTTTCTGCAGCAGCCGTTTTCTTATTGGAATGGTGGCTATTAAAAAAGGATGCCGTGTTCTGCAAGTGGCCTTGGCTTGCTTTCGCTGTCATTTGCCTGATCGGTGTTTTCTTCGTGGTGTTTACTTTTGCACCACCGCAGATCCCACTGTTTCGTGATCCCATTACCGGTACCTATGGTTTACAAAGTTAGCAGTAGCTTTGCGGGCATAGGCTTGCAGACACGGATGCTGCGATCCGGAATAAAAACCAGTTCCGTTAGATCCTTCATCATAAAAACCTCCTATCGTGTGTTTTCGTAGGGGCGATTTAAGAATCGTCCGTTGCTTATGACCACATAACAGGAGGTTTTCATATTCATTTTGTCAACTGCAAAGGGATCCTTCGTTGCCGGACGTATAAGAAGCGGCCTTTTTCTTTTTAGTCCTCTTTCGCTGTATATCCCAGCTTGATCGCCTGATCCAAAATAGCATGGGCAATCGTTTGCTTAGACTGAAGCGGAAGCTCCACCGTTTCTTCATGGGTAATGAGGGTGATGATATTGGTGTCCACCCCAAAACCTGCCCCTTCCTGCTTCAGGTTATTGGCGCAGATCATATCCACATTCTTTTTATGCAGCTTGGTTCTGCTGTTTTCGAGCATATCTCTGGTCTCCATAGAGAAGCCGCAGATCACCTGCCCGTCTCTGCGATTTGCGCCCAGCCAAGCCAGTATATCCGTTGTCCGTTTCAGAGGGATGCACAAATCTCCCTCTTTCTTCTTCATCTTATCGTCACTGTAGGCAACGGGTGTATAATCAGCAACTGCAGCGGCCTTGAAAACATAGTCTGCCTGCGGCGCGTATTGCATAACTGCCTCGAACATATCCTGGGCAGAAACGGCTTCGACAGCTTTCACGAAGGGAGGTACTTTTGCGCTTACCGCGCCGCAGATCAAGATCACCTCCGCGCCACGGAGCATTGCTGCCTCAGCAATGGCGCAACCCATTTTCCCGGTAGAATGGTTTGTCAAATAGCGAACCGGGTCTAATGCCTCACAGGTAGCACCCGCAGTAACCAACACAGTTTTCCCCTCCAAATCGTGGGGCATAGCAACGGCGCGAAGAATATGCTGCACCAACGCCTCAGGCTCAGGCAGCTTACCTGCGCCCACAGCACCGCAAGCCAGCCGACCGGAAGCCGGCTCAATCACCTGCCAACCGTATTTTCGCAGCAGCTGAAGGTTATCCTGTGTCACGGGATTTTCGTACATATTGGTATTCATAGCCGGAGCGATAAGCTTAGGGCACTTGCAGGCAAGCACGGTAGTCGTCAGCATATCATCGGCAAGTCCGTGTGCCAGCTTGGCGCAAACATTGGCTGTAGCCGGGGCAATAAGCACAAGATCTGTTCTCTGCGCCAGGGAAATATGCTCCACCTGATGCACAAAATTCCGGTCAAAGGTATCTACTATGGTACGATTGCCGGTGAGCTGTTCAAATGTCAGAGGTGCAATAAACTGTGTGGCATTTTTCGTCATTACCACTTCCACGCAGGCATGAAGCTTCACAAGGGCAGATGCCAGCGCAGCGGCTTTATATGCAGCAATTCCACCGGTCACACCCAGTAGTACGGTTTTTCCCTTAAGCATAGAGATTCCTCCTTAAAAGGATCTTTTTTGTTATTATATCGCGAAATCGATTCGGTGTAAAGGTAAAAATCATCTTGAAATCACATATTGCTTTTTGTATAATGGCATTGCCGCAATGCGGCAATATTGCGCTGTATTCGCTTGGGCGAAACGGTAGCAGGAGGTAATTGAATATGAAAAGTAAACGAATGGGCACACGACACATGGTGTTGCTTGCTATGCTCAGCGGCATCCTGCTGATCATGTCTTTTACACCCTTGGGGTATCTGAACATCGGTCCGTTAGCTATTTCACTGAACATGATCCCCGTAGCCATAGGAGCAGTTGCTCTGGGACCGGGAGGTGGCGCATTTCTTGGCGCTGTGTTCGGAATAACAAGCTGCTTGCAGTGTGTGGGCATTGGCGGAACCAGCGCCATGGGTGTTATTCTGTTTGAGATCAATCCGATCCTCACGATCCTTCAGCGGTTTGCCACCCGTGTATTGGCAGGCTGGCTGACGGGCATTGTCTACTTGTTGCTTCACAAGCGGCATTTTAAGTATGCCGGTTATGTTGCCGGGTTTTGTGCCGCCCTTTTTAACACGGTTTTCTTTATGGCAGCACTTGTATTGCTGTTTGGACACACAGAATATTTGCAAAATCTGATTGCAGGCAAAAATATACTGCTTTTTGCCATTAGCTTCGTTGGCATCAATGCTGTGGTCGAGCTGTTTTCCACCACGCTTGCTGCAGGTACTGTTTGCAAGGCATTGGAAAAGCTCAATATGATCGGAGGGAAATAGGATGCTTTTGGCTATTGATATCGGTAACACCAACATTGTGATCGGTTGTATACGCGATGATGAGATTCTGTTTAAGGCTCGCATCGCCACCGACCGCACGCGGACCTCTGACCAGTACGGTGTGGAGATCAAAAATATGCTGGAGGCATTTGGCGTCAGCAAGGAAGATATTGATGACTGCATTATTTCCTCTGTGGTTCCTCCGGTGTTCAATTCCGTGAAAACCGGTGTGATCAAGGTGATCGGCAAGCAGCCAATGGTTGTCGGTCCGGGACTGAAGACGGGGCTCAATATCCACATAGAAGTACCCTCACAGGTCGGCAGCGACCGTATCGTCATTGCCGTAGCCGCGCTGGCAGAGTACAAGGCGCCGCTGATTCTGATGGATCTTGGCACTGCGACTACCATTGAGGTCGTAGAGCCGAAAAATATCTATATGGGCGGTGCGATCATCCCCGGTGTGAAGACCGCTTTGGATGCGCTGATCAGCAAGGCCGCGCAGCTTCCTGGCATCAGCTTGGAGCAGCCCCGGAATGTCATTGGAAGAAACACCGTGGATTGTATCCGCAGCGGTATGATGTTCGGCACAGCCGCAATGATCGACGGCATGATCGACCGTATGGAGGAGGAATTGGGACACAGCTCCACCCTGATCGCCACCGGCGGTATGGCGCAATTTATCGCACCCCTTTGCAAACATCCCATTATTCTTGAAAAGGATCTGCTGTTAAAGGGGCTCAATCTCCTTTACAAGAAAAATAAAAAGGCATAGCCCTAAATCATAACCACCTTCACACACCACCTTCACACACAGCATCAAGGTTTGACAACTTTTGTTACTTCTGCTATAATATCGTTCGGATTTTAACATTACACTTTGATCCCGGAGGATATTAAATATGCGTAAAACCAAAATTATCTGCACCATTGGTCCTGCCAGCGCCAACGAAAAAACACTGACGCAGATGTGCCTTGCCGGTATGAATGCGGCAAGGTAGCGCTTAACCTGCAGCGCGGCGACAATGTCGTCCTTACCGCAGGTCCTATCAACGGTCAACACGGCAACACCAACACCATTAAAGTTGAACAGATCTAATGCATGCTCGCTGCCGCCCATAGGATTCCGGGCGGCAGCTTTCGTCCGTAATACAGAAAGGAAGCAGCACAATGAAAAATGACAAAAAAGAGCTGTTTGAAACCATGCCGGTAGGCAAGGCGCTTTTGACAATGGCGATCCCCACCATTATCAGCCAACTCATCACTATGATCTATAATCTTGCCGATACCTTCTTCATCGGCATGAGCAACGACCCCTACAAGGTTGCGGCAGCCAGCGTGGTGGGCGTGCTGTTTTTTATGCTCAACTCCCTTGCCAATCTTTTCGGTGTCGGCGGCGGCAGCCTGCTATCCCGTCTGCTGGGCGAAAAAAGAGAGGAAGAAGCGCGACGCGTCGGTGCCTTCAGTATCTACGGCTCTCTGGTGGTTGCCGGTATTTATTCCCTGATATGCCTTCTCTTTACAGAGCCCTTGGCGCGGCTTTTAGGCGCGTCGGACAACACTGTGGGGTATGCCTCCAGCTATTTGTTCTGGGTCGTTGTGGTCGGTGGTATTCCCTCTACGATGGGACTGACTATGTCTCATCTGCTCAGAAGCGCCGGATACTCCAAGGAATCCGGGATCGGTCTTGCCATCGGCGGCATTTCCAATATCATTTTGGACCCGCTGTTTATGTTTGTACTCTTGCCTTCAGGCAACGAGGTCACCGGTGCCGCCCTTGCAACAACGCTGTCAAATACGATCACACTCACCTATTTCCTCTTTACTTATTATAAGCTTCGTGGTAAAACGGTCCTGTCCATTTCTCCCAAGTGTGTCCATTTGGAGAAAAAACTGATTATTGGCATTCTCTCCATAGGCTTACCCTCCGCACTCACCGCCTTACTTGCCAATATCACCAGCATCGTTAAGAACAATCTGACTGCCGGTTACGGCGATATTGAACTGGCCGCCTACGGAATTGTTATGAAGGCGGATATGCTGCCGCTGAATATCGGCATGGGCCTTTGTCAGGGCATGATGCCTCTGGTCGCCTACAATTATGCAGCGAAAAACTATCCCAGAATGAAACGCTTTACAAAGGTGGCCCAGATTGCAGGTATGGCAACCGCTTGTGTATTCATTGTGCTATTCGAAGTCTTTGCATCCCAGATCATTTGGATCTTCATCCGGGACGAAGCAACGATCTCTTACGGAACCAAATTCCTGCGGATCGCCTGCCTGGCAACTCCCTTTATGATCTCTAATTTTCAAAAAATCTACTGCCTGCAGGCCATGGGTATGGGCAAGGAATCTCTCATTCTGGGTGTGTGCAGGCAGGGCTTATTCGCCATCCCCATTCTTTTGCTTCTAAACCATTTTGTCGGTTTATACGGCGTTGTCACCGCGCAGCTGCTCTCCGACGGCATCACCTTTGTTTTCTCTACGATCATCTACCGCAGGGTTTATCATAACCTACAAAAAGAAATGCCGGCATAAGCCTTTCATAAACAAAACCGAGATCGGCATTAACCGATCTCGGTTTTATTTATGGCATCCCGCTTTTGTACCGCCGCCTCTATCTTTTCTGTCAATTTCTTTTTATTGATGATCCTGTTCAGCACGAACATCGCAACTGCACAAATGCACAGAAGCGGGAACTGGTCTCTTGTGTCCCGGCTGACATAGTAATGATGCAACAGAATCGGACACTGGGCGAGGTAGATAAACACACTGCTCTCCCCAAGAAAATTGAGGAATTTGCTGTAAACAGGCAGCGCCGTTGCAAAATATAAAACCGCAGGGCCAACAAGACCAATGAGCAGATGCAGCTTCCAGATCTCATATCCCGGCAAGTAGGCAAGGTAAACAAAGGCAATGGCAGAGGCGGCAAAGCCGATGGCGTTAATAAGCAGCGTCCACTTCTTCCCTTTCAGCGCTATCTTTGGGATTTGGGAAAGCAGCATACCGATGGCAAGGGCAGCCGGGCCTCTGGCCACACGGTCAAATTCCTTCGTAAGAACCTTGTGCATAGACAGAGAAATGCAGATGATCAAAGCGCAGGCAATATTGAAGGCCGTGCGCCCTTTGCTCTTTCGAATCAGCAAGAAGAAAAGCGACAAAAATACGAATTGGGCAGCAAAAAACCACAGAAAGCTAAAGGGCCAGTTAAAGCCGTTAAATTCCCAAGGAAACGCAATATTGCAGTAAAGAACGCAGAGCGCAGCAATTATCAGCGGCACGATAAACCGCTTCGTTCTTCCCCAGAATATAAAGACAATCCCCTCCCCCAAGGGTCTTTCTTTGTATTTTTCAATGGATTTCAGGAAGTAATAGCCCGAAATCATAAAGAAAACCTCAACAGGCACAACTGCGCCGTTAAATTTGTCCGAAAGAACAGGGAAAAAGCCGTGAAAATACGCAACCCAAACGGCGCACAGAAACCGAATCAGTTCAACAAGTCCGTTTTTGTTTGTATTGGCAGCCATCGTTTTCACCTCAAAATATAATATTCTATTGACTTTATGCATCAAAGGAACTATACTCACATTGTAGCCCGGTGCTTCGCACCAAATGCGAGAAGGTAATGCTTCTTGTGGGGGCTACATTTTTTATTTGGATTATTTGACAAATGCATAGCCATATAGTAAATGTATAACACACATTTCCCTATAAATCAACTTTATTTGATAAATGCAAATCGCCGCTGAGGGTTACTCAGCGGCATCTTTACACACCAAAGGTGATCAATCAAAATACAATTCACAGTATTCCAGTGATCTCTTTACAAAATACTCCTGTTTCTCCGGATCGCCCATCATATCGTGGCCACTGTTTTCGAAATTCACGAATTCATAGGTGACACCGTACTTATCAAATTGCGCAAATAACACGAATTTCATATCCACAGGAACGATCACATCGTTAGGACCATAAGCACAAAGCGTGGGAACAGTATTTTCATTTACACAACCTGCAGGCGATATAGCATCAATATACGATAAGTAACTTCCGTCTGCCACCATTTCCTCCGTTATTTTCTCTCCGGTCCAACCCAGAACCGCATTCACGACCTCAGCATAGCTTTCCTGTGTAACCGTTCCACCCCAATGCGCAATATGGAAGCTTGCAGGGCCCGTTTGCTGAAATACAAATTTCACCGGAATGGGAGAGTCTTCGGCATGGGAATAAGCATAAAGCATAGCAAGGCAGCCTCCTGCGCTTTGTCCGGAAGTCGCCATCTGTTTAATATCATATCCGCGCATACTGCAATTCTCTTTGATGGCTTCTACGCAAGCATATATCTGCTCATTCATCAGATTGATGTTACTGTTGCGCCCATCCCCCATAAGAGAATAGTTTACCGTTGCAGTAATATATCCCTTCGAGGCAAAGAACTTGCACCATGCATCTTCATCCGCTTTATCTCCAGCAGTAAAGCTTCCGCCGTGAATAAAGAGGATGAGCGCACATTCCTTTTCCTGATTCAGCTTCGTAGGGATATAGAGATCATAGGATGTATCACTCCACTGTCCAAAGGAAATATCGGAATGAATCGTTCCAACCTCACCACTCCAATCAACAGAAAGGGGGGCATAATACTGTTTGACTGCTCTGTTTATAAGCAACAAACTTATACTTATACAACCGGAACTGGAAAAAGCGAATGCACAGATCAAAATGAGAGACAACACTTTTGCGATTTTCTTCATCATAAAGTCCTCCTTGACAAAGTATTCGGTTTGCTGTATGGTACAAATGTATCACATTGCATTTTGCATGTCAACGGACCTTACGGATCAGGAAACAAAGGAGCAAATTTGTATCATGAACAAGAAACAGGAAAACAATCTTTTTGTGAAAGAATGCATAACGGAAGCGCTTCTGCAGCTTATGCACGAGAACCCCTTGTCTCAAATCTCCGTTACCGAGCTTGTCGAGCGGGCTGGTGTTGCCAGAGTGTCCTTTTATCGCAACTTTACTTCAAAGGAAAACGTGATTGAACAGCATTTAGTCTTGCTAATCAAAGAATGGGGCAGAGAATTTGAGAAAAAGGGTGACCCCTCGTTGTTTGCACAGACACTTCTTGATCATTTTTATGCACATAAATGCTTTTATCTTCTTTTATATAAGCAAAACTTATCGCAAATGATATATGAAAACATTCGTGGAGCTTGTGGGCTTAATGAAGCAAAGAGTAATATGGAACGCTATATTAAGTCGATGTTTGCAGGCACTATTTTCGGCTGGCTTGACGAGTGGGCACGCCAAGGTATGCCCGAAACTCCTGAGGAAATTATACTGCTGACGAACAAGCAATCGCAGGAAATATAAAACACCGCTGAGGAATCTCAGGAGTCCCTGTTCCTCAGCGGTCATTTCTTTATTTACAGCAGCTCTTCATCATACATTGCCCGGATGCCGCCGATGAATTTGGGGCGGGTGCGGGCGGCAACCACCAAAGCATCGCCAATGCGGTTATTGTCCAAACGGACAGGCACAGCAACTTTTTTCAGGTGCATACCAATTAGTGTCAAACCTATATCCATTCCGGCATCGGCGGCGATCCGCTCCACGGCAACCGGATTTTGGAAAGCCGCATAAGCAGCGGTTGCCAAAGAGCCACCGGCTTTTGGCTGGGGCACCACATTGACGATTTCCGCCCCCGGTACAGCATCCCGCTCCGTAATGATGGCGCGATTCAAATGCTCGCAGCATTGGATCGCAAGATAGAAGCCGTATTCCTTTGCACAATCGTTAAGCGCCGCAAAGATTTGGCTTGCGGTATCGGGATTGGAATTTGTTCCGATCTTCGCGCCCAAGACCTCACTGGTAGAGCAGCCCACCACCAAGATCTGACCGGGCTTTATTTTTGCCTTTTCCACCAATTCCATAGTGGCGGCTTTTGTCTGTAAGTAAATCTGTTCCATAAAAAGCACCTCTATTCAATCATACTTGAACTTACAGCCCGCCTTGCAACTTTTTTCTATGCATTATCCTATCAACCTTTCGTATCTCTTCAGGCCATACAGTAAGAACATTAGAATATAACCGCTGCATTTTTTTCAAGAGATTAGAGACTTTATAAATATCTGTTGAGTCATAAGGTTGAGATGCAAGCTGACCATCTTCATCACCTAATACGGCTATTGCAGATGTAGAATCTCCGCTTAAATATCTGTTATATGCTGGCAGTAAATCAGGACGATGCGCTGTTAGCAATCCTCGAAAGCTTCTGTAAATTCTTTTATTGACCATACTCATTGCATAGTATCCCGTAATCTTTAAATCATTTGGATTCAAATAAATATGGTTATAAAAATCAATATCGATAATAGCACCGTGGATGTGCCCATCTCCCCCTATACTTTTAACGAAATCAGAAATCTGCTTCTGAAAAGCGGTAAACTTATCAAGAGGCGTTTTAATCGTCTCAATGATATTCGCCATTTCCTCGTAACAGCTTTCGATGGTTTTATTCTTTATAATCTTTGTTGAGCCTCCGTTTAGAATCGCCAGTTTTCCCTTTTCATTTTGAATCATAAAGCAATAATAACCATTTCGCTTAAGCATATAAAGACGAACAAAATCACGATTGAAGTTCACTCGGATGTTTCTTCCACGGTAAAAATCTATGTATTCACTCCGTGTGATTTCATAGATGCCCTCTTTATACTCGGAAAACAAGTCAAATCTTCCCTCTAAGTTGATTCTCTTGGGCAGAAAGTTTTTCCCTTTATATCCAACTTGGTTATCGGAATAGATACGCTTTATTCCATCATCATAATATTCGCCTTTATGGGTATGTCCACTTATGTACACAAATCCATCTTGATATTCCGTATCATTCGCCCAATCCGCTATTGGCATATGGGTAGCAACAATAACTTCTCTATCCCACAATGAGTTACGGACTTTGTAATACAAAGCTTCAAACTTTGAACTTTCCGCAATCTCTTCTTCTCTTGTAAGAGCATTCCTATAAACGCCCCCATCCGCATTAAAATCTAGATTTAGCCCAGAAAAGCCAATCCCTCCGAAAATTATCGTAGTCGCAATTTTTAACCTATCTCTAATTTCCGTTTCAGATAATGAATTAATCTCTTCTTCTGAAATAACGCTCATTTTTTTATATCTATCTTCTGAATATAGAACGCCATTATGTAGTAAAACCATTCCTTCCGCTTCTATAATGCATTTATATTGATCAATGACTTTAGATAAATTACCAGAGCCACCACACCACAATTCGTGATTTCCTAATACAAATACAACTTTTGCATCGGTATATATTTTGACTGCTCTAATAAATATCTTAAAGTAATCAAGATTACAAGTCGTGTCTCCCGCTATAATCAAGGTATCCCCTCTGTACAGTTCCTTGGTTATTTCGATGGCAATCTTTCGTATATATGCTTCAACATCAGTTTGACTGCAACAATTTGACGAAGCTATTTTGTGATCGATATGCAGGTCAGAAATATAGTATATTGGTATAGGGAAACTTTGGTTTTCAAAGCTAAAGATTGGATGGACTGACAATTCATTGCTAAGGGCGTTATTTTCGTTTTGTAATGAGACATCAAGTTCTCGAGGTATCGCAATCTCTACGGTCTCTTTCTCCGAAAACAATCCTATTTTTATCATTACATTGCTTTGTAGATTTGCACCATTCAAACTCAATTGAGAAAAGTCATTAACATTTATAAAGCCGTCGCACATGGACAATTCTGCGCCAGATAAATCTCCACCTAAGAAAGACACAAAATCGCATAAATACTTAAACTCGTATTTTCTTCTTTTTAAAACATAAGAATTTGATTGCCAAACTTCCTCTACTACAAAAACATCGTTTGCATAATCGTAGCTTTTCAGTATAGTATACAACGCTGACTCTCTATTGCAAGGCAATATCGTTCCTTCATTTGTCCTGCACTTATTAATAGCCTTTTCTGTAATAACTGCATTTTGTAATAGGCAGTCGGAAAGGTCAAAATTTACAGCCTGTGCAAATTCATCAAAGGTGTCATAGTATACTGTAAATTGAGCTTTAACAGAGATATAAAAGGGAATCTGTTTAGGATCAATTATAGATTCCATTATGTAGAACTGTTGATAGGATTTGCTATAACCTTTTTTTATTTGCTTTACATATTCTCCAGCATCATAAGCTCGGATATTAGCCATCATCTCAGATTTTCTCTTCCAAAATCGTCCTTCGAAGCATTTGACGAAACCATCCTCGCCTAAAATTTCACGATACTTAATACAAAATGCCGTCAAGTACCTTATATCAACAGGTAAATAAGTATTGGCTAAAAACTCTATTACGATGGGCAAGTTATTCTTTGGGTTCACTGCAACAAATTCAGACAACATATACCCCCAATCACCGTAGTCATAACGACTATATTGATTTGCTACTGAATCCAAAGAATAGCTGCTAGTACAAGCGCAAAATTTATTCTTCCACTTAGTGCATTTTGCTCTGTCCTTTGCAAGCTCTCGGCGATCTTCTTTGTCCATTTGTTCCGAGCATTTCGCTAAAGCTTCATTTATAAATGACTTCTTTGATAATCTACTGGTATCTATTTTATACATAGATACCTCGTTTTCGGAAAATTCGTACTGATAATACACAGCATTATCGTATATGTCACCATTTAAAAAATCATAATACGCACCGAAGGTTTCAAATGTTGATACACAGTCTTTGTCAATAACATCACCGTTAAATCTTAGAACTTTAATTTTTTGTTCTACAAAAAAACGATTTCTAATAACATCATAGCCTCTGTTGCCAAATACTCGCATTTTAGCTGCAACTTCGGCGTGAATGATTGCAAGATTATTTTTAATCTCTTCGGGTATATCATTGTGATAAACCTTTTTTGCTTTAATTTTCTCAACATATTGTTCTAAAGATAGCATTTCCTTTGTAGAAAGATCTTGTTCCATTGTCATCCCTCCATATTTAAACAGGGAATAGCCGTTCAGTCATTGACCTCGATCTGCACAGCCTTCATTGCACTCAGCGCAGTTTGGTGGCTCTCCACCGTCACGCCGGCACAGCAATTTGCGTCCACAGCAATACGCACATCCGGAAATGCTGCCTTCAAGATCATCGCGTTAGAGATCACGCAAATGTCCGTACACAGTCCGCAAAGCGCAATTTCTTCGATCGGCTCCCCGCAGTCCATAAGTATTTTCGGGAGATTTACACTGCCGAAAGTGACCTTATCCACCACGGCGTCCACAAAGGGCTTCAGCTCGTCGCAAACCTGCCAGCCGTCTGTATCCTTTACGCAATGCAAAACGGGCAGCTTCTTACCCTCCTGAGTCTGGAAATAATCCTCAAAATGGGTATCTCGGGTAAAGATCACCTTTCCGTCAAAGGCTTTGACTTTCTCCACCACATTCGGCACGATCGCGGCTGCGTGGGCACTGCCAAGGCTTCCGGAAATAAAGTCTACCTGCATATCCACAACGATCAGAAATTTCATAAGGCACACTCCCCTATTTTTATAGTTACCAATATTATAGCAAGCGAAAATCCGCAAATCAATATCCTTGTCAGCATTTCCGATTCGTGGTATAATAGATACGATCTTAATTTGAGGGGCGCAAGGAATGAAAAAAGGACTGATTATGGAAGGCGGCGCCATGCGGGGTATGTTCACCGCCGGTGTCATCGATGTGATGATGGCGCACGGTATCGAGCTGGACGGCGCCATCGGTGTGTCTGCCGGCGCTGCCTTTGGCTGCAACTATAAATCGAAACAGATCGGCCGCGTGATCCGCTACAACACCCGGTTCTGTCGGGATAAACGCTATGGCAACTTCGGTGTTCTGCTGAAGACCGGTAACTACTACAGCAAGGAATTTTGCTACGAGGAAGTACCGATGATCCACGATGTATTCGACTTTGATACCTATGAAAATAACCCTATGGAATTCTATGTGGTCGCCACCGATGTAGAAACCGGAAAGGCAGTCTATCACAAGCTAAAGGATCGGCACGATCACGGCTTTGCGTGGATCCGGGCATCTGCCTCTATGCCTTTGGTTTCCCAAATCGTGGAGATCGACGGTGGAAAATACTTAGACGGCGCTTTGGCAGATTCCGTCCCTGTGCAGTTTTTTGAGTCCATCGGCTATGACCGGAACATCGTGATCCTGACCCGACCTTTGGGCTTCGTGAAGAAGCGAGACAAGCTGTTTCCGCTGATGAAGCTCTACTACAGAAAGTATCCCAAGCTGGTGAAGGCTATGGCATCCCGGCACGAGGAATATAACGCCACGCTGGACTACATCTGCGCACAAGAGCAGGCAGGCAAAACGCTCGTCATCCGTCCTCCTGAAAAGCTCCCCATCGGCCGCACAGAAAACGACCCGGAGAAGCTACGAAGGGTCTACGAGATCGGCCGCCAAACCGCCGAGTCGCGGATCGATGAAATGCGTGCTTTTTTAGAAACACCTTAATGCCACACTGCGCCTACCCCCGGAATTGCAGCTGCAATTCCGGGTCTTTTGCCGTTTAATATCAAAAAATTACCGATGATATGATAAATATGCAATTTTCATTCAGATATGCTATAATGAGATAAATGGAGGTGACGGGATGAAATTCAGGCTGATCATTGACAAAGAGAAAGAGGAGGAAGTGGTGGCAACTGTCCACAGTCGCTCCGCTCTGATCGATGAGATTGAGGCGCTTATTTCCCAGCAAACTGACCGCATCCCCGGCTATACCGAGGATGACATCAAAATGCTCTCCGTCTCCGAAATTGAGTGCATTACCGTACTGGACGGTAAGACCTATGCCATTGATTCCAATAATAAGCATTATCGTTTGAAGCAGAGGCTTTATGAGCTGGAAAGCGCGCTCCCCGCTTCCTTCATCCGCATCAACAAAAGCACCCTTGCAAATGAAAAAGCGTTAGAGCGATTCACTGTTACCGTTGCCGGCAGCGTGGACGCAATTTTCAAATGCGGTTACAGGGAATATGTCTCCCGCCGCTGCTTCTCGGAAATCAAAAGGAGGTTGGAAACCAAATGAAAAAGTTTCTCAAGGAGTTTCTGCTCAGAGGCTTGCTCTGTGCCAGTGGAGGGCCCATCGTTTTGGCGATCATCTACGGTATTTTCGATGCGACCGGTACCGTGGAATCTCTCTCCCCCGGAGAGGTCTGTATAGGCATTCTTACCATCACGCTGCTTGCCTTTATTGCAGCCGGTATGACCGCCATCTATCAAATGGAGCAGCTGCCGCTGCCCACTATGATTTTGCTCCACTGCGGCGCGCTGTATGCCGCCTATATCCTGACCTATCTCCTAAACGGCTGGCTGCAAAATTCTCTGCTCCCCATACTGGTTTTCACCACCATTTTCCTTGTCTCCTATGCTCTCATTTGGCTTATTATCTACCTTATAGAAAAAGCCAAAGCCGAGAAGCTGAACAAGCTGCTGAAAAACTAAAAAAGTGCGTTGCAAAATCTGCAACGCACTTTTCCTTTACCAAATAAAGGGTATGATCCTATACCTTACTTTTTGCTTATATTCCGCATATCCGGGCAGCTCCCGGGTCAGAAGTTTTTCCTCGTCCCTGAGGCGCACAATGATAATTGCGGGATAGAAAGCAAAGGCGATGAGGGCGTACCAAGAGCCCAGCACCAGCGGGATCATCAAAAACAGCAAAACCGTCACCGCATACATCGGATGGCGGACAATGCCGTAAAGTCCCGTATCCACGACCTTCTGTCCTTCCTCTACCTTCACAGTACGGCTGAGGTAAGCATTTTCCCGCATTACCTCCGCATACAGCGCGTAAGCTACGAGGAACAGCACCGATGCGGCAATCACGACCCAATCAGGCATTTTGGACCAACCAAAGCGGAAGTCCAGTCCCGCCACCACAAAACCGGCAATAAACATCAGTCCCGAAAATGCCAATACACCCTTTTGCGCGGCCTGCTTTTCCTTGACATCCAGCCGTTTTTTGAGAAAATCCGGAAATTTGTGTAGCATTACAAACCCTGCGATCAGCATCGGCACAAAAAGAAGCGCAATAAACAGCCAGCCGTATGTATAAGCGAGGGTACCCGCCGGCAGAAAGATCAGCAGGCCTACCATCAGGAGCCCGCAGGTAAATTTGGTTAAAGCCTCTAATAATAATTTCATCATCTACACTCCATACAAATTATTCTATTGTTTCCAGATAAAAGCTCACCGGGCGAAAACCGTCGTTACAGCTGATCATTGCCGAATAAGGGTTCTTCATCCAGCCGTCATAAAAATTCCCGCCACCGGAAGCCAAGGTCTTCACAAACGCAGACATACTGTCCCAGGCACTGTCACAAAAGTCTTCCGGCTTTTCTCCGTTTTCGCAGATCCATACCATTCCCTCTTCCACATCGCAGGTATGCTCGATGGGATTTTCATACTGCGCCATCAGGTCGCCATAGCAAACCTTCCGAACGGCAGTGATCTTTACCTTCTTCATATGCTCACCTCTTAGCCCATTATAGCACGCAGTGTTGTCCATTGCAACATAAAGCGGCAAAGAGCTTTCCCCTCTCTGCCGCTTTTCTTATTCTTTCTCTTTTTTCAGTCTCTTTTTGGCTTCTTCCACCGTCTCGCCATCCCGGGTCAGGTACGCATCCACAAATTTGTCCTCGATTTTGCTGTAACCGTCCACAACGCCCTTTTCGATCTTTTTGTAGCCGGTAGTGACCGCCTCTGCGATTTTTTTATTGGCTTTTATGATTTTCGACTTTGCCATATCTACTCTTTTTCCTCCGATCAGATTCACGCCCAGAAACAGCACGATGAGCCATACCGCCGTTCCCGTCAGAATATTGAAGATTTGAATTTCCGCCGGTGTCAGTCCCGGAAAGGACTGAAGCATTGACCGCTGCATATTGTACACAGAAACGCAGGCATCTGCCAAAGCGAGATTTCGCAGTGTTTTAATTACCGGTGCGCAGGTGCGCCTTGCTTTTACCATACCGATGATCGCAACGGTGATCTTCGTAAATGTGTAGGTAGCAATGGCGATCATAAGGATCTTGTGGAAAGCAGATCCCCGCTCCTTTAAGGCAGATAAAATATTGACCCCCACGATGCAGACCGACATTGCCACAAGCAAAATTCCTGTGCTGCGTCTCACAAAAAGCGCAACACCTTGATCTCCTTCTGCCTTTCGCTTTATCAGCAGTACGGAAAACCGTGCTACGGCAAGGACAGCATAATAGGCGCCAACGGTAATAAACCACCAGGAATGGAAAAGAAGCCCTACCGCGCCGTTCCCCAACGCATAGGTGAAGTTGAAGATCAGGCTTAAATACGGACTTTTCGCGATCCTGCGCGCTTTCATCGGATGCCCTTGATCATCGGGATTAGGGCGATCAGCAGCACGATGCCCAAAAGACCTACCAGCGTGCCCCATATGAATTGCTGCCAAACAAGGCACAGACACATACCCGCCCCCAGAATCAGCACAGAAGCTACGCTGTAGAAGATACGGAACAGATTTTTGCCGTTCATTTCAGGCAGCTTTATTTTCTCCATTTTGCACCATACGAGCAAAGTCGCCGCACCGAAAACAATACCGATGCCCCCAAGTATCACGCCCTCCCAAAAGGCATTCCACTCCGGCAGAAGCGCCATACACATACCCAGCGCAAAAAGCACACCGCCTACCGTTCCCATCACCAACGCAACAAAGCTACTTTTTTTCATTTTGATCTCCTTTCATTAAACCAACACTTGTTTTTTTATTGCTCTTTAAGTATAATCGTTTGCATATAGCAAAACAATCATCAATTTCTCGACATTTGTTGGAATAATGGAGAATTTCTATGAATACGAAAAATAACAAACGCCGCAAGGAATCTCAAGAAAAGATCAAAAAGGCCTTTGTCGGCCTTTTGCAGACTTATGAGGTCAAGGACATTACGGTTTCCGACCTGATCAAGACGACCGGTCTGAATCGCAGCACCTTCTATGCTAATTTTCTGGATATTTTTGATCTTGCGGACAAGGTAAGAGAGGATCTCGAGGGAGAATTCAGTGATCTCTTTGCCGATTACGACTATTTTAACGAGCGCAGCGGTGCGCTGAAAATGTTCCGGCACATCAAGGAGAATCAGCTGTTCTATCAGACCTATTTTAAGCTCTGCTACGATGAAAAGCACCTTATTTCCATCTGCGATCCCAAGCGGGCAGAACAGGAGCAGGTCACCAAGAACCTCAAGTATCACATCGAATTTTTCCGAAACGGACTAAATGCCATCATTAAGCTCTGGCTTGCCGGCGGCTGCAAGGAGTCTCCGGAGGAAATGGCAGAGGTTTTGAAGCAGGAATACCGGGGACGGTAATCAATTTTTGGGCGATGGGCAAATCGTATACCCCTGCAACAACGGCATCGTTTGCTGCATCTGTAATTTTACCGAACTATAGCGAAACACCCTGGCTTTCCCAAGCCAGGGTGTTTACTTTACTGCGTCAATTCCCGGAAGCGCTGCAAAAATTCCCGTTCGCAGACTTCAAAGCCTGTAAAGGAGAATTCCGGCTGGGAGCAGATCTCCGGCATCTCATCTACAATGCTCTCCCCCATCAGATTTACAAATTCGTGGGCAAGGATCGCATCATCAATTTCGAACACCTGCCTCTTTTCCTCCTCGGTCAAGGGCGCACCCAGCCATAAATTCCAAAGCATTTCCTGAAGCGGTTCTTCGATCTCCTTATATTTAGGCAGCTCTGCCTTGACCGGACGGGTCACATCGGATAAGTAGGCTTCGCTGGCATCGTGGAGCAGACACGCAAGCTGCAAGCGAGGAGAATACCCTCTCGCCTCTGCTTCCCGCGCGCAGTTGATGCAGTGCTGTCCCACAGAATAAAAGGTCCTGAAATGTCCGTTTGCCCGACAAAGCATAGAAAGAGAATGGGCAATATCCGTAATGTCGATCAGCTCTGTCTTTGGCCGCAGGGGATCGAACATTTTCTTTGTATAGGTCATAATCTCGCTCATAGATCGCACCTGTTTTTATAGACTCACACTGCCGATATAGTCGTATCCCGGCAATTCCTGGACGCTCTCCGCCTTGTAAAAGCGGAAGCTGTCCGGGTTTTCTACATAAAGATGTGCCATGGCAATACCTGTATCCAGCCGTGTACCGATTTGGTTGCAATAAACCCGAACGGCACCGCCCTCGTGGGTAAAATACCAGGGCTGACTGTTGACCGCAGAAGGCGCCAGCCGGGCTGCTTCCAGTTTGGGGTTTGGTTGGTCGGAAATTTTCTCCATCTCTTTCCGCTTAAATTCCTTCACATCCCGGCGAAGCGGTTCCCCCTTGGGATGGCCAAAGGCCAGCATAATGACAAATTTCATCCCCTCCACCGGCTTTGTGGTCTTGGGATTCATTCTGCCCATACCCAGCCAGCAGACACCCAAACCCAGCGTTTGCAGGTAAAGCTCCATCTGCTGAAACAGGAAGCCCACATTTTCAAGGTAACCTTCCTTCTCCTCAGAATAGACAGTGATCAGCTGCCGTGTGGTCCAAGGGCAGATGCACTTGACCTGATTGCGCTCTGCGATCTCCCAATGTACCCGGATGCCCGGATACAGTGGCTTCATAGAAAAAGCCTTGATCTTTTCTATGATTTCCTCCTCCACCGGCGCATTCGTAAAGCTCCGGCAGGACTTGCGCTTATAAATCATTTCCCTCATTGTCATAGCATTTTCTCCTCAATCGGCAGACTAAACAGCCGGATCACATTTTTCGTCGTTGCCCGTTCCACCTCATCGGCAGAGAGGCCCTTCAGCTCCGCAATTTTCTCGATTACAGCCGGCAGAATAAGCGAGGTATTTCGCACCCGACGAAGCTGTTTTGGCGTAAAAATATCCTTGCAGTAAGGCAAAATATAGGGCGCATCGGTCTCCAAAAGGATCCGATCAAGGGGCATCTCCGCAATCGCCTCCCAAAAATCCTTCGCCCGCTCCTCCTGCTGCAGTGCAGAACCGCCAATGCCGATATGATACCCCAGCTTCAAATACTGCTGAGCAATCTCCTTGGAATCGTGAAAACAATGGATCACGCCGCCCAGCTTTCTTACCGGGTGATGGCGCAAGATCCGCAGCGCATCCCTATGGGCATCCCGCACATGAAGGATCACCGGCAGCTTCCGTTTCCAAGCCAAGTTCAGCTGATAAAGAAACCAAATGTACTGCCGAAAGCGGTGCTGTTCTTTTCTCGCATAGTGATAGTCAAGTCCACATTCTCCAATGGCAATCACCCCATCCGCAGCTGCCATTTCATCCAGCTTTTTCCGGTCATCCCATTTTTCAAAAACCGACCGGGTAGGGTGCACACCTATGGCAGGAAACAATCTTTCCGGATAGGCTTTGCATAGTACGAGCATCTCTTCGCAGGACTTTATATTGATCCCCGGCTCAATGGAATAGGGAATATTTGCTTCCTGCTGCGCCTGAAGCACCTGCGCCAAATCTCCTTCTTGGATAGCATAGCCGTTTTTGTCGCAGCATAAATACCGAAAAGAATTTTTGTATGCCGCATGATTATAGTGGGCATGTGAATCAATGATCATAGACGCTCCCTCCTTTCTATATCAACAGCCTTGTTTCTTATTCAGTATACCCCGCCTCCCCCAGACTGTCAACGATTCTCTTTAATATAGGCAAATACCATTAATGATTACTCGTAGGGGCGATTCACAAATCGCCCGCGGGAGGAGAAACGCCTCCCCTACGATTCTTTCAACGGTACCGTAGGGGACGGGTTCCCCGTCCCGCCTGCCGCGCCTCTTACAGCGCCGTAGGGAATGGATTTATCCATTCCCCCAAAGGTACGCGGAATGCATACATACGTTCCCTGCCCATATCTACGATCAAATACGAAACATTCCGGGTTTTTTCCCATATTTTTCTGCATTTCGCATTGACTTAGTGTTTTCATAGTGGTAAAATATAAGGAAATATTACAAAACGCGAGGATGAAAATTAGTATACACCCATCCGTTTTTTCAGAGAGCTGTCGGTCGGTGCAAGGCAGTAAAACTGCGGTGTAGAATTCCTTTCGGAGCGGCTTTGCTGAACCTTAGTAGGCGAAGACGGGAAAGCCCGATACAGCTTGCGGATCATTTGATCCCACGAGGCCGCGTATGCGGTAAACTGAGGTGGTACCACAGGAGTTTCTTGTCCTCTGCTTTTTGCAGAGGACATTTCATTTATACGCAAAAGGGTGAAAACTATGGTAATTACAGACTTTTTGGAACGAAACGCAAGACTATACGGGCAGGACATCAGCTTAGTTGAGATCAACCCCTCCGAGGAGCGGGACAAAGCCGCCACCTGGTGGGACTTTAACCTGATCGAAAGCGCCAGTCAGGATGCCCCCTACCGCCGGGAAATGTCCTGGAAGGACTTTGACCGCCGTGCAAACCGCTTTGCAAATCTCCTGCTCAGCCGCGGACTGAAACGGGGCACAAAGGTTGCCATTTTACTTATGAACTGCATCGAATGGCTGCCCATCTATTTTGGCATTTTGAAGGCCGGCTGCATTGCGGTGCCTATGAACTTCCGTTACAGCAGCGATGAGATCCAGTACTGCTTAGACTTGGCAGATGTGGAGGTTTTGGTCTTCGGTCCGGAGTTTATCAGCCGAATCGACGCCATTGAGAAGAACATCCCCGGTGTCAAGACCTTGTTCTTCGTGGGTAAAAACGGTCCTGCGTATGCCGAGGACTGTATGTCCCTTCTTCGTTTCTGCTCCTCCAGCGCGCCTCCCGTGGCGCTGTGTGAGACGGACGATGCAGCCATCTACTTCTCCTCCGGCACCACCGGCTTTCCGAAAGCTATCTTACATAACCACCTGTCCCTTGTTCATTCCTGCCTGACAGAGCAGAATCACCACGGTCAGACCCGGGACGATGTATTTCTCTGCATCCCGCCCCTGTACCACACCGGCGCGAAAATGCACTGGTTTGGCTCCTTGCTCTCAGGCTCCAAGGCCGTTCTTCTTCGGGGCGTAAAGCCGGAGTGGATCCTCCGGGCAGTCACGGAAGAGCGCTGCACCATCGTTTGGCTCTTGGTACCGTGGGCGCAGGATCTGCTGGATGCCATTGACAGCCAGCGTGTAGACCTCTCGAAATACCGCCTCGATCAGTGGCGGCTGATGCACATCGGTGCCCAGCCCGTACCCCCCAGCCTGATCCACCGCTGGATGAAGATCTTCCCCCACCATCAGTACGACACCAACTACGGTCTTTCCGAATCCATCGGTCCCGGCTGTGTCCACTTGGGCGTGGAGAATGTCCATAAGGTGGGCGCCATCGGTAAGCCCGGCTACGGTTGGGAGACTAAGATCGTGGACGAGCACGGTGTTGAGGTAGAAAAGGGCGATGTAGGCGAGCTGATCGTCCGTGGCAACGGTGTAATGCAGTGCTACTACAAAAACCCCGATGCCACCGCTGAAGTCCTTAAAAACGGCTGGCTCTTTACCGGTGATATGGCACGGGAGGACGAGGACGGCTTTATCTATCTCGTTGACCGGAAGAAGGATGTGGTCATCTCCGGCGGCGAAAACCTGTATCCCGTCCAGATTGAAGATTTCCTCCGTTCCTTCCATAAGATCAAGGATGTGGCAGTCATCGGTCTTCCCGATGCACGCCTTGGTGAAATTGCCGCCGCCATCATTGAGCTGAAGGAGGGCGAAAGCTGCACCGAGGCAGAGATCGACGAATTCTGCACGGCGCTTCCCCGCTACAAGCGCCCCCGGAAGATTTTCTTTGATAAAGTCCCCCGCAACCCCACTGGCAAAATTGAAAAGCCGGTACTTCGGGAAAAGTACTGCCACGGCCGCTTAGTGGAAGTACAAATCACAGGCTAATCCATTGGAGGAAAACAGAATGAAACAACTGATTTTGGGCAACGAAGCCGTTGCCCGTGGCTTATACGAAGTCGGATGCAGCTTTGTGTCCAGCTATCCCGGCACCCCCAGCACAGAAATTACCGAAGCGGTCGCCAAGTATCCTGAGGTCTATGCTGAGTGGGCGCCCAACGAAAAAGTGGCTATGGAAGCCGCTTTTGGTGCATCTTTAGCCGGTCGCCGCTCCTTTTGCGGTATGAAGCATGTAGGTCTCAATGTGGCGGCTGACCCCCTGTTTACCATCTCCTATACCGGCGTCAACGGCGGAATGGTCATCGGTGTGGCAGACGACGCAGGTATGCACTCGTCCCAAAACGAGCAGGACTCCCGGCACTACGCCCGGGCGGCAAAGATCCCGATGTTAGAGCCCTCCGACTCCGCAGAAGCGCTCTCCTTTGCCAAGCTGGCCTATGAGCTTTCCGAGCAGTTTGACACCCCGGTACTTCTTAAAATGTGTACCCGCGTTTCCCACTCTCAAAGCGTAGTGGAGACCGGCGAGCGGGTGGAGTGCGTCAAGGAATATAAGAAAGATATCCCCAAGTATGTTATGATGCCCGGCAACGCCAAAAAGCGCCATCCGGTGGTGGAGGCCCGCACAAAGGCGCTGATCGCCTATGCTGAGGAAGCCGCCATCAACCGTATAGAAGAAGGCGCCGATCATAAGGTGGGCATTATCACCTCTTCCACCTCCTACCAGTATGTAAAGGAGGTCTGCGGCGATACCTACCCCGTACTGAAATTAGGTATGATCTGGCCGCTCCCCGCAGAAAAGATCCGCAAGTTTGCCGCTTCTGTAGAAAAGCTGGTGGTTGTTGAGGAGCTGGACGGCTTTATCGAGAGCTATTGCCGGGATTTGGGCCTTGCCTGCGTGGGCAAAGCGAATTTCTCCAACATTGACGAGTTGATGCCCCTGACGGTTGCCGCTCAACTGGCAACACCTTGGGAAACCGGCGTAAAGCTCTCCGAAGCCATCCCCCCCAGACCGCCCGTTATGTGCGCCGGCTGTCCCCACAGAGGTCTGTTCTATACCCTCAAAAAGAATAAGATCACCGTCCTCGGTGACATCGGCTGCTATACCCTTGGCGCAGTTGCTCCCCTTTCCGCTGTTGACAGCGTCATCTGTATGGGCGCATCCGTCTCGGGACTTCACGGCTTCTCCAAGTCTCAGCAGGGCGCTATGGACGGAAATACCGTGGCTGTTATCGGTGACTCCACCTTTATGCACTCCGGCATTACCGGCCTTGTGAATATGGCATACAACGAATCAAATGCCACCGTTATCATCGTGGATAACTCCATCACCGGTATGACCGGTCATCAGCAAAACCCCACCACCGGCTTTAACCTGAAGGGTGATCCCTGCGCAAAGATCGACTTGGAGACCCTTTGTAAGGCAGTGGGCATCCGCCGTGTCCGGGTCATTGATCCCTACAATCTTTCTGAGTGCGACACCGTCATTAAGGAAGAGCTGGCAGCAAACGAGCCCTCTGTCATCATCTCCCGTCGCCCCTGCGCGCTGCTGAAATATGTGAAGCACAGCAAACCCCTTACCGTCGATGCAGAGAAGTGCGTGGGCTGCAAGGCCTGTATGAAGATTGGCTGTCCTGCAATCAGCATCGCAGACGGCAAGGCAAAGGTAGATGAGACCCTGTGCGTCGGCTGCGGTGTCTGTGAGCAGCTGTGTAAGTTCGATGCGCTGCAAAGCCCTAAGGAGGTATGATTATGAAGACACAAAATGTTATGATCGTCGGTGTTGGCGGTCAGGGAAGTCTCCTTGCCTCCAAGCTGCTGGGTCGGCTGCTTTTGAGCAAAGGCTACGATATTAAAGTCTCCGAGGTCCACGGTATGAGCCAGCGGGGCGGCAGCGTGGTCACCTATGTCCGTTTCGGTGACAAGGTCTACTCCCCTGTCATTGACAAGGGCCAAGCAGACTATATCGTCTCCTTTGAGCTTTTGGAGGCTGCCCGCTGGACGGAGTACCTAAAGCCCGGCGGAAAGATTATAACGAATACGCAAAGAATCAATCCGATGCCCGTCATTATCGGCGCGGCAGCGTATCCGGAAGACCTGGAAACCAAAATGAAGGATGCCGGCATTGATTTAGATGCGCTGGATGCTTTGACACTTGCTGAGCAAGCTGGCTCCTCTAAGGCTGTCAACTTAGTCCTGATGGGTCGTCTTTCCAAGTATTTTGACTTCCCCGAGGAAGAATGGATGACAGCTATTGAAGCCAGTGTGCCGCCTAAATTCTTGGAAATGAACAAGATCGCATTCAAGCTGGGAGCCAATGCATAAAGGAGATGGTCATTATGCCCAAGTATTACCAACCGGAAATTGAAACCATGCCCTACGACGAGCTTCGCGCTCTGCAAAACGAGCGGCTCGTAAAACAAGTACGCCATGTTTGGGATAATGTTCCCTATTACCGCAAAAAAATGGAAGAAAAAGGTGTCACCCCTGAGGACATTCAGGGTGTGGACGATCTTTATAAGCTCCCCTTCCTCTGTAAGGACGATCTGCGGGAGGCCTATCCCTACGGTCTCAAGGGCGCGCCCCTTTCCGACTGTGTCCGCATCCACTCCACCTCCGGCACCACCGGCAAGCGGGTGGTTGCCTTCTACACCCAGCACGATATCGACCTTTGGGACGATTGCTGCGCCCGGGCATTGGTCGCCGCCGGTGCCACCAAGGAGGATGTTTGTCATATTGCCTACGGCTTCGGTCTTTTCACCGGCGGCGCAGGTCTCAACGGCGGCTCTCACAAGGTTGGCTGTCTGACGCTGCCTATGTCCTCCGGCAATACAGACCGTCAGCTGCAATTTATGACTGATCTTGGCTCTACCATTCTCTGCTGCACCCCCTCCTATGCCGCCTATCTTGCGGAATCCATCCACGAGCAGGGTCTTAGGGATCAGATCAAACTGAAGGCCGGCATCTTCGGTGCAGAGGCATGGAGCGAGGATATGCGTCACGATATTGAGAACAAGCTGGGTATCAAGGCATACGATATTTACGGTCTTACCGAGACCTCCGGCCCGGGCGTTGCCTTTGAGTGCAGCGAGCAGACCGGTATGCACATCAACGAGGATCACTTTATTGCCGAGATCATCGACCCCGATACCGGCGAAGTACTTCCTGAGGGCAGCAAGGGCGAGCTGGTCTTCACCGCCATTACCAAGGAAGCCTTCCCGCTCCTGCGTTACCGCACCCGGGATATCTGCATCCTCAGCCGCAAGAAATGCACCTGCGGCCGTACCCATATTAAGATGAGCAAGCCTATGGGTCGCAGCGACGATATGCTGATCATCCGGGGCATCAATGTCTTCCCCTCGCAGATCGAAACCGTGCTTTTACAGCAGGGCTATCCCGCCAACTATCAGATCATCGTAGACCGGGTCAATAACTCTGATACCTTTGAGGTAATGGTGGAAATGAATCCGGAAATGTTCTCCGACTCTCTGGCAAAGATCGCCAGCGCCGAAAAGAAGCTGGTGGACGCCCTGAAGGCGATGCTGGGCATTGCCGCCAAGGTAAAGCTGGTTGCGCCCAAGACCATTACCCGCAGCGAAGGCAAGGCCGTTCGTGTAATCGACAAGCGCAAGATTTAAGGAGGAAAGCTTATGAGCATTCATCAGATCTCCGTGTTTTTGGAAAACCGCACCGGTCAGCTCGCCGAAATCACCCGGCTGCTGGCAGAAAACCATATCGACATCCGTGCCATCTCCATTGCAGAGACCGCTGATTACGGTCTTGCCCGTATGATTGTGGATGATGCGCCCAAGGCAAGCAATATCCTTTTGCAGCACAGTGACATTCTCTCTATGACCCCGGTCTGGGCTGTGGAAGTTCCCGACCGTCCTGCAGGTCTTGCAGATCTCTTGGCAGTTCTGGCAGAAAATCACATTGATGTGGAATATATGTATTCCCTCTTTACCCATCGGGACGGCTGTGCCTATATGGTCCTGCGCATCTCCGACGAGGAAAAATTCACCGCCGCCCTTACTGCCCACAATATCAAAGTGGTAAGCGCAGACGAGCTGGGACTGAAATAATGTAATTGATAAATGTACCGCACCATGAGATCCGTGGTGCGGTACATTTTGTAGGGGGCGGGTTTCCCGCCCCGCGTAAGCGGGAAGCGAAACGCCCCCCTACTATCCCCTCCTCCGAGGGGAGGGATTCTCGACGGTGCGGTGTAGGGAACGGATTTATCCGTTCCATTTGTGGAATGCATGAATACATTCCCTACGGCGTTGTTTAATAGTGCGCCAAAACCTTCCCCCGCTGTCATTCTGAGCGGAGGCAAAGCCGAAGTCGAAGAATCCGTTCTTTTTGCTTTAGGAAAACGGAACCCTCGACTACGCTCAGGATGACATAGGATAATTGCCAATTATCCATTAAAAAAGCCGCTTTCGGGCAGGCGGAATACGCCCACTCAAAAAGCGGTTAAAAGCATATGCAAACAGATCGCAATGCGCCTGTCTGTCAAATTATTCTTCACGGTCATTGGAAGTCAACTCCTTCGTTGGCTTTCTACTCTTTTTTTACCACATCCTTTTGTAAATATCAAGAATTATTTTGTAACTTTACTAAGACATTTCTGCCTGTTATCGGGGTTTATTGGTACATTAAACGGCGATAAAAGCAGAAAAAAATCCGGTGCGTTTGCACCGGATTTTATTACTTAGAAGAACAAGAAGGCAAAGACCGCCAAAATAACGAGGATAATGACTCCCACGGGCAACAGTACCAACAAGGCGCTGATGATCATTGCCGCAAGGTCATTTTTCTCCAGACCGCCGTTTGCCTCGATCTCATCCCGCAGCGACTGCTCCTTTTTCGGATCAAACTTCTTAAGCTTCTTGCCAAAGAGCATTTTTATGCCTCCGCTTTAGCAGCCTTCTCCGTGTTGGGACGGTCGAACAGGTAATTGCCGTTGGCATCCAGCTTCCGATCCAGGAAATGGCAGGCTACAAAGTGACCGGGCTCCACTTCCACATAGGGAGGCGGTACGCGCTTGCACTTGTCACAAGCCATATAGCAGCGGGTGTGGAACTTACAGCCCTCCGGAGGACGGATGGGGCTGGGAATATTACCTTCCAGCAGGATACGCTCTTTCTTCAGCGCATCCATATCGGTGGTAGGAATGGAGGACAGTAGCGCAACGGTGTAGGGATGGCGGGGGTCAGCGAAAATGGTCTCCGCGTCACCCAGCTCCACCATATTGCCCAGGTACATAACACCGATACGGTCAGAAATGTAGCGGACAACGCTGAGGTCGTGGGAAATGAACAGATAGGTCAGATTTTCCTTCTCCTTCAGCTCCTCCAGCAGATTGATGATCTGGGACTGGATGGAAACGTCCAGAGCGGAAACACATTCGTCGCAGACGATGAACTTGGGCTTCACAGCCAGTGCTCTCGCGATACAGATACGCTGCCGCTGACCACCGGAGAACTGGTGGGGATAACGGTGCAGCATATAGCCCTGCAGACCGCACTGTTCCATAATGTTCAGGATATACTCCTTCATCTGGGGGTCACCGGCCTTGAAGAACTTGTGGGTGGTGAGACCCTCACCGATGATCTGACCAACGGTCATACGGGGATTCAGGGAGGAATAGGGATCCTGGAAGATGATCTGAATATCCTTACGGAGGATCCGCATTTCGGTGTATTTAAGTCTGCTCAGGTCGATGCCGTTATCCAGCATTGCCTCATACTCATTGAATTTCTCGTCACCGGCATGCAATGCACGGGCAGCAGCGACCGCTACCTCAGCTTCCTTCAGAAGCTTCTCCTGCTCCTCCTTCTTGGGAAGGAGGGCTGCCTTCTTCGCTTCTGCCTTCTTTGCCAGTTCACGGGCCTTTGCAGCCTTTTTGGCAGCATTTTTGACAGTCTCGTCAGATGCGTCCAGTTCCTTTGCCAAGGCGTTCTGGAAGGCAATCTCGCCGTCGAAGTCGCGAATCTGCTCGTTGATCTCCACAAGCTTCTTGCAGATCTCATAACGCTTCAGCAGAACTGCAGCGCCTTCCGTGGGGTTATCCAAAGCAGTGAAGCCGCCCAGTACACGGACAACATTCCGGAATGCAGTCTCCGCTTCCGCAGCAGACAGGTTCTTTGCCTGATGCTGGAAGAAAGTGGCATTCTCCCCCGCATCCGCAACGGCCTTGGCAGCAGCCTCCGCCTTAGAGAAGAGCTTCTTATAGCCAGCGATCATTTTGGGCGCATTTTTCAGTGTATTCAGCACATACTGAGGAACAAAATCATCCAATGTGCGGCCATAGTACATAGTAGAGCCGGCTGTCTGATCATAAAGCTGCAAAATGGTACGGCCGAGCGTAGACTTACCGCAGCCGGATTCGCCGACGAGGCCGAAGGTCTCACCGCTGTGAATATCGATGGTAATTTCTTCGTTGGCGCGGACGTAGAGCTGCTCCTTCTGGAAGATGCTGCTCTTGGCGATGGGGAAATACTTTTTAAGATTACTTATTGACAAGAGCTTTTCTGTGTTCTTCACTACGGCGCACCTCCTTTTCGGGATAGAAGCAACGGATCTTCTGGCCGGGAACATTTTCCAGCAGCTCAGGCTCCTGCTCAAAGCATTTTTGTGTTGCATATTTGCATCTGGGCGCAAACTTACAGCCCTTAGGCAGTGCCAACGGGTGAGGCACAACGCCGGGGATGGGCTCCAGCTTCTTTCCTACGCTGTCGAGGCGGGGGATGGAGTACATCAGACCCTCGGTGTAGGGATGGCTGTAGGGACAGTCAGTAAAGATTTTTGCCGCAGAGGTCTGCTCCACGACCTGACCGCAGTACATAACCACCACGTCGTCCGCCATCTCGTTGATAACGCCCAGGTCGTGGGTGATGAAGATGATGGATGTGCCGTTATCCCGCTGCAGGTCGTTCATCAGTCGCAGGATCTGCGCCTGAATGGTAACGTCCAGCGCGGTGGTAGGCTCGTCCGCGATCAAAATCTTCGGCTTACAGGCCAGCGCCATTGCAATCATAACTCTCTGCCGCATACCGCCGGAGAGCTGGTGAGGATACTGGCGCAGAACAGCCTCCGGGTTAGGAATCTGAACAGCCGCCAGCATTTCCAGCGCCTTCTGCTCCGCTTCCTTCTTTCTCATGCCCTGATGGATCATAAAAGGCTCGGAAAGCTGACGCTTTACGGTAAAGACTGGATTCAAGCTGGTCATAGGTTCCTGGAAAATAACAGAAATCTTGTTTCCGCGGATCTGGTACATCTCCTCCTGAGAAAGCTTGGTCAGATCCTTTCCTTCGAAGATGACCTCGCCCTCGTCAATATAGCCGTTGCCGTCCAGCAATCGCAGAATACTCATAGCGGAAACGGATTTACCGGAACCGGACTCACCGACGATGCCGATGGTCTTGCCCGGCTCCAAAGAATAAGAGACATCGTTGACCGCTTTTACGATACCCTTACGGGTCTTAAAAAATGTGTGCAGGTTTTTAACTTCCAGCAAAGCCATAGAGAATGCCTCCTTTCTTTATTTCTCCTGGCTGCTCTTGGGATCGAGAACATCCCGGAGCGTATCGCCAATAATATTAATGCTGATTGTTGCGAGGGACAGGAAGATGGCGGGGAATACCCACTGCCACCAGTAGTTCTGAATAACGATGGAGTTGTTGGCACCGTCGAGCATATTGCCCCAGGTAGGCTGAGGCTGCTGAACACCGAAGCCCAGGTAAGACAGGCTGGATTCCGTCAACAGACAGCCGGCAAAGTCCAGCGTAACGTTAACTAAAATGATAGAGATAACGTTGGGCAGAATATGCTTAAAGGCGATCCGGGTCTCCTTGATACCCATACTCTTAGCCGCAATAACAAATTCCTTTTCACGCTCGGCAAGCACCTGGGCGCGGATCATTCTGGCAAGGCCAGTCCAGCTCAGAATACCCAGCATAACCATTATGATAAAGATACGGGTAGTCTCACCAATGGGCATTGTACGAATGACAAAGGAAAGCATCATTGCAAAGGGCAGGAACGGAATGGCAGAGAAAATCTCCGTCACACGCATCAACAGCATATCCACCCAACCGCCAAAGTATCCGGAGATACAGCCAACGATGATGGCAATAATGGTAGAGACGATAACGGCAACCGCGCCGATGGTCATGGTCATCTTACCGCCGTGAACAATACGGGTAAATACGTCACGACCGCTCTTATCCGTACCCATCAGGTAGCCCTTGAAGCCGGCCTTATCCGTCAGATCGTCATTTTCATCCACAAGATAGGTCTGCTTTGCGCCGACAAAGATGTCATCAGCAGTCTTTCCGGTGAGATTCGTCTGACCGTGGTCATTGTGACCCCAAGACACAACGGTGTCCTTATCGGTCAGCGCCACAAAGTGCCGGGTACCGGCCTTAACAGAGACATACTTCTCTCCCTCGGGAGCAGCAGGTACATCCTTTTCGCCATATTGGGCAGCGCCCCAGGCAACGATACTGCCGTCGCTGAGAACCGCTGCATAGCAGTTATTAGTAGCCGCAATATCCACCGCAGTCTTACCCTCCAGGTACGCCTTCAGGTTTCTTACAGTTCCGGTAGCGGAGTTAGTAGCAGAAACCATCTGGAAAGACAGGGTGGAACCGCCGGTAACCGTACCATCTTCCATCAGCATCAGCGCATAGTAATTGGTCAGCGCCACCTTTTGGACACCGTCAGAAAACTTTACCGTGACCTCTGGCAGGCTTAGCATAGCATTTTTGTTGCCCCAGGCATAGGTAGTGCCGTCCTTCATAACAAGAACTGTACACTGGTAACCGCAAATCAGTTGCTGCACCTGATTGGGGTCAATAGTGCCGTGCATCAGCTCGTCAGGCATCTGAATATAAGGATCGTCGGGACTGGCCAGCATACCGTACTGGCCGTTGCCGTTATTACCCCAGCCCACGACCTTGCCGTCGGTGGTGATGGCAATGATGTGATCAGAACCGGCAGCCGCATAGGCCACCTTACCGGGCTGGATCTCAGCCGGGAATTTACTATAGTCAACCTTGGACAGGTTGTCCACTTTATTGCCCCAAATATAAAGGGTATTGTCATTGCTGACACCCACAGTGAAGCCGCCGAAGCCGCTGATATCCCGAATGTTTCCGGCTAATTCAGAGGGAACCTTCAGGAATGTGTAGTTGGGCGCAATGTTCGCCTGCAGCGGGTCTGTATAGTTCACATCCATAGGCCAAATTTCCGGGCCGATGAAAACAAACAGGAACAGGCTTACCAAAAGGATCAATGCGGCCACTGCTATTTTTCGGCGGAAGAAAGCCTTTACTGCCATAACAGAAGGGCTTTCAATGTTTTCAACAGCAAATCTTTCCTCGTCGCTCAGCTCCTTGCTGGCGCCAAAGAACATCCGCTTACCCCAGCGGGCAAGGGTAGAAAACACAGTATTCTTTTTTTCTTTATTCGCCATAAATACTGTCCTCCCTTATTTATTGACCCGGACACGGGGATCCACAAGGCCGTAGACCAGGTCGATCAGCAGGTTTCCGAAAAGTGCAATGGTAATATAGAACATCTGCAGCGCCAGCACGACCTCGTTATCGTTTGCCATCAGCGCCATATTGTAGGTACGGCCAATACCGTTAAGCGCAAAGATATTTTCGATCATCAGCGAGCCGCTGAAGATACCTAAGAACCAGCCAATAATCAGGGTGGTAATAGGCAGCAGAGCGTTGCGCCATGCATGGGAGTAGATGACCACCTTTTCCCGCAGGCCCTTTGCCCGGGCAGTGCGGATGCAGTCCATACTCAGCGCTTCAATCATAGAAGCACGGACAAAACGGGTCATACCACCTAAGGAGCAGAAAGTCATAACGATCAGCGGCAGCGCAAGATGGTACATTCTGTCCCAGAACTGGGCAGACGCAGACCATTCAAGCGAGCCGGCAGTCTGCATACCGGAGACAGGGAACCAACCTAAAATAATGGAAAACAGCCAAATAAAGACGATGGCAATGATGAAGGTAGGAATACTGTAGCCGATTAGCGTACCCACCTGTACGCCAACATCCCGCTTACTGCCCCGCTTGACGGCGCAGAAAATACCAAGAGGAATGGTAATCCCCAGCGCCAGAATGGTAGCAAAAATATTGATAAAGATGGTGTTCTTCATCGGCTCAACGATCATCTCCGCGACAGGTTTGCCCTGTTGCGTAGACTCGCCAAAATTACCCTGCAGAATGCCGTTGTAGCCACCGTCCGTCAGCTTCATCAATCCGAGCCAGCGCAGATAGCGCTCGAACTTAGTGCCATCTGTGCCGTAGCGCTTTTGCCAGTATTCATAGCGCTCTTCATAGTATTCCTTGGGATTGGGGCCTTTATAGGCCTTGGCCTCCTCGGTAGCTACCTGGGCTGCCTTGTCAATCGGCAGCATATTGTAGATCATAAAGATTAAAAACGATAGGATAAAGAAAACAAGTACGATATAAGCAATACGCTTTAAGATATACTTGCCCATCAAAATCCCTCCTTTTCCGCCCCTTTGGGGCAAATTTTTCTGTTTGTACGTTGTTAAAGCGAAACAATATATGTTGATGCGAAAACCCAGAGTGTCAAAAAAGCCCAAAATTCAAGCTGTAGGGGGGGTGACGCCCCGCGGGTCGAAGCGGGCATTGACCCCTACACCCTCTTTCGATGGTACACCTGTATGGGCGACCATCGGTCGTCCGTGAAAGCCTTCTATGTGCAAAGGGTAGTGAAGCAATATATCGTTTTCGATTTAAAACACTTTAAGACTAAAATGTTAATATCATACACTTTGCCGCCCAAGGGCGGCAAAACGGATTTTCAAATTCGGTGGGGTACGACGAAAGATCCCGCACCCTTTGTATATGCCATCGGGCAAGAAATTTTCAAGTGCTAAGTCCACCATAGGGACGGCATCCGGAAATGCCGTCCCTATCGCGCTAAAATTTATTAGGTCTTAATTAATCCAAAGATTACTTGTAGTTCTCCATATAGTCGGCAGCATCACGGATGTAGCAGACGGAGTAACCGACAGCGATCAGTTCAGGATCGATGGTCCAGTTCCAGCTATAGTCGTACATAGCGGAAGTGAAGCCGGTAGCAAAGTTGATAGCATTCAGCTTGGGAACGCCGTTGTAGCCGTCGCCCTCGCTGCGCTGCAGCTCGCCATAAACACCGGTCATAAAGTCGGTGGAGGAGTAGTGGATATACATACCGATCTGGGTAGTGGCAACGGGGTTAGTCTGCCATGCAGTGATCAGCTGGTCGGTAACCGTGTTGGGCTGGGTGCCGAACCAGTTGATAGCCAGAGGCATATAGTACTCGCCGTCGATCTTAACGGTCTTGTACTTGCCGTCAACAGTCTCGAACTTCAGGTTCTCCTCGGACTTTTCATAGCCGGATAGCTTCTTGTAACGGACAGCATCCTTGCCAGCCTCAAAAGCTTCGCCCTTATCGTTGTAGATCCAGCCGCCCGCCTCCAGAACTTCGATAGCGGAGTCAGCGGAGTAATCGTAGGTGTTCAGCTTGATCTCGTCCTTAACAGCCATAAATGCAGAGTACTTCTCATAGTAGGGACCGTGAACAACAGCGCCGTAGCCGCCGGTGAAGGTCTGAGCAAACTCAGGACGGTTGATGGTGTACATAATAGCCTGACGAACCTCGATCATAGCGGTGGGACCAAAGTCGGCGCGGAAACCGATCTTGCCGTAACCGGCACGGTCGTAGTGAGTCTCAGCATACTTGCTGGGATCGGACTTGACCAGCTCCAGAGCAGCCTTGGTCTCGTCGCCGCCGGTAACGCCGGCCAGAACGTCGATCTCGCCGTTCTTGAACATATCGGTCTGGGTCTCTTCAACCATCTTTACGTAGGTGATGGTCTGGATGCTTGCTTTACCGCGGGCGGTGTCGCCGGGGTAGTTGGGGTTAAGGGTGAGAGTTGCAACATTGGTGGATTCGTTGTAGTCAGAAACTACGTAAGGACCGGAGTAGGGCAGGTTGGAGTTCCACTTCAGGTTGGCATTGATGATGTCAGCCATAACGTAAACATCAGCGCCGTCCTTCTTGGTCTTAGCATAGAAGCCGTCGGACAGAGCCACAGAGCCGTCTTCAGCAACTTCAATGGTATTCTCGCCCAGGTACAGAGCCATAGGAGAGGGAGCGAAGGAAGCGTAGCTCATTACGTAGTAGTAGTCAGCGTAATCAGCGGTGTAGGTTACGGAGAAGGTGTAGTCATCGATCAGCTTAATGCCGGAGAAGTACTTGGAAACGCCCTCAGCAGAAGCATTGGTGCCGTCGTAAGCATAGAATGCATCGTAGCCAACCAGAATTTGGCCGCTCTTGCCGGTGCCGCCAGCAGCAGCGCCAACAACAGTGGAGTTGGCCAAAGTAGCAGCGATGTAGTTCTTAGCGTTGATCTTGGAACCATCGGAGAAGACCATATCCTGCTTCAGCTTGATGGTGTAGGTCAGGGTGCCGTCGTCGTTCTTAACAGCGACAGGAGTCTCAGCGACCGCATACTCATTCCAAATGAATGCGCCGTTCTTGTCAGTCTGCAGGGTTGCGTAGCCGGAAGTCAGGTTCTCGATGTCCAGATCGGAAGAAGCGGGAGAAGCCTTACCCCAAGAGGAGTTACGGAAATAACCGCCCAGATCGGTAGAAGAACCCAGGATGACAGAGTTAGCAGCGCCTTCCTTGATGGTAGCGGCGACGATAGCGTCAGCGGGAGACCAGTAGGGAGTGGTTACAAAGTTCTCGATCTTAGCATTGTACAGATCGAAGTACTGGTTGGAGTACAGGGGAACTTCGGGAGCCAGGTAGTTCCAGCGCTGGATGTACAGCTTCCACCATTCGTTGAAGACATCTTCCTGCGTGGTGTACTTGGTGCTGCCTTCGGGAACGGAGCAGTTGTAAACCATTGCATAGGACAGGAAGTCCATACCGAGCTCGTACTTTACGCCGTCAACAGTGGCGAAAGCCAGGCCCATATCGTCTTCCTCGACCATATCGATGGTCACCTTGGAACCGACTGTCTCATAGACAGAGGTGTGATCCGTGTGCTCGACAACGTCAGCAGGATCAAAAGGTTGATAAATGCTTTCTTCTTCGGGCTTGCAGCCTGCAAGTACGCCGAGGACCATGATGAAAGCAAGTGCCAGGGAAAGGAGTTTCTTCATGCTCATAATTTTTTCCTCCATTATGAATTTTATTATACTAAAGAAAGAAATGCTTTGATTCACATTTATTCCTATTGTATACAAATGAAATATATCTGTCCCCGCAATTCCGATGTATTCTTCCTTGCAGACACAGATGTCTTTGAGATGCTGACATTATAATACTAAAAAACCTATCTGTCAAGCCCTTTATGTATAAATATAAGAAATTGGTGATTTTTGCTAAAAAAAACCGCATTTCCACAGGTGCTTTGGTTGTAATCTACATTAAATACATCTCAAAGCTTCATTTTTCGCTTTTATCGTATACTTTCCATACAAAAATACAGCTAATTTATACACAAAGGAGCGACAGTTGTATCCGTTTGCCGGGAATCATACAGTCAACTGTACTTCGTTCGCGGACATATCCCCTGCTTGTTTCTACCGCGTTCTTCGTGCTGTGTTTCACGGTCATTTATATGTTATATATTATTATATTATAATGTATAAGTGCGGACCTCCTTCTCAGTATGATATGCAGAATAGCAAAACCGGTGCACAATGCACCGGTTTTATTTTGATATTAGGAGAGACCTCCGGCGCGGACATAGTCCGCCAGCAGATCCCGGGCATAGACACCGGAATCGTAGTACGCTACCACCGTCATATTATTATAGGCATAAAGTCCTGTCCAGCTGTCTACTACCACGTAATAAGTCGTGTTAGGCTGGATGTTATTCTTGACGCTTGCGCCGTAATCACCGTAGCTCAGCCGATATTTGCTGTTATTAAAGAATTTGCTTTGCAGATCCTTTCCTTTGATGGCGCACAGCATAATCTCGTTATCAAAGGTAAACAGCGACTGGAGGTCTGCATAGGTAACATCACCCGCCTGCAGATCATAGGGACTTCTGGTATTCAGTGAGCCGCCGCCCAAAACGATTTGATACTGATCGCCCCATTTTTCTACACCTGCTTCATAATAAAGCTTTGCAACGATATTGCCGAGGGCGGTGCTGCTTCTGTATGTGCTATTGGAGCCCAGAATCTCATAGGCGTTGGAGAGAATATCGTCGTATTTCTTCAGGAGCGTCTCCACAATGGGATCATCGGTAAGATTCTGATATTTGGACTTGGAAACCTGTCCGGCTTCCTGCACGGAGAAGGAATTGGTCACGGAATTGATGGCGATCTCCACGTGGGAGATGCCGTCCTGATTGTCACCTTTGTTTTGCAGGTGGTAGACACCGTAGCTGTCCTTGGTAGTATAGCCCTGATGGGTATGGCCTTCAAAGACCAGATCCACATAGCCGCCGCTGGAGAGAGAATTGTCGTAATCCGCGGAATCGCCGTGGATGACGTATACGATAAAGTCTACGCCTTCGTTTTGCAGGCGAGTGCTTTCCTCTTTGACGAGGGTGGTCAGCGCGCTGCCGGTCTTAAAATACACGTCATCGCACTTATCCACCGCAATGGAGCTGTAATGGTCACCGATGGCGCCGATGATGCCGATCTGCAAACTGCCTGCCTCTATGACTGTAGACGCATCGCAGTAATCCACTCTCTCATTCGTCTCCCGATCATAAATGTTTATGGCAAGGAAAGGAAATTCCGCAATTTCCTTATTTTGCCGGATAAACTCGCTACCCCAGTCGTATTCGTGGTTGCCGATGGTCATAGAGGCAAAATCCAGCTCGTTCATCCAGTCGGTAATAATGTTGCCCTTTGTCATATTGGATTCCGCGCCACCCTGCCACATATCGCCAGCCGACAGCAAAATCGCATAATCGTCTGTTTTGCGGGCATTTTTTAAGTAAGTGGTAAGTTCGTCCACACCGGGGTGGTTATCACCGTCTGCAAATTTGCCGTGGAGGTCATTGATGGAATAGAAGTCCACATAGATCAGCAGAACGGTGCCGCAAGTGTCACAGGAGCCGTTGTCATTTTCGTCCTTATGCTGGGTACAGGCAGAGGGATCCACAGAAGGAGGATCGGTAGGAATGGCGGGAACTGTAGGCACTGTAGGATCTGTGGGCTCCGTAGGCGCTGCAGGATCCGTAGGTGTGTTGGGACTTGTGGGAAGGCTCGGTGTACTGGGGTTTGTGGGGTTCGGCTGAACAGCCGGTCTGCAGCCGCTCAGCAAAATGACGATCACAAGCAGCACAGCAAACAGCTTCTTCATATGTATACGCCTCCTTAATTTGCACTAATACAGTATTATACAATAAAAGCCGCAAACGGTCAACCACTCTCTTTTATCACCTGCTCTATCACCTGCTCTATCACCTGCTCTTCGTCATTATGTTGAAATTCCATTTCAAACACCGCGCGTTTTTTTTCGTCAAAAACAGAAAACATCTTGCCTTAAAACGCACTTTGTGTTATAGTAGTTAGGGGTATTGTTTGTTTTTGCGATACCCTTCCGTTAGGATGCAATTTTATCTTGATGACACCTTATAATAATATATATTTATTATGCCTTTTTCAGGGTGAAAACACCCTTTATCCCCCTATAAGAAAGAGAGCTCCCTATGAACAGAAGCTACCGGCTGTCCACCGCCCTGGATGTGGACGACCTTTTGATGGAATGCGTCCCCTACGCTGTCCGTCTTGCCAACGAAAAATATAAGTTCGACCCTCCGCTGACCATCTACGAGGTAGACCGCTGGGGTAAACTGGGAACCCGGGCGGATGTGATTTTTGAGTTTATGGACGATCCGGAGTTTTTCCGCACCCAGCCTGTTATTCCGGGTGCCCGGGAATTTGTCCGAAAGCTCTCCCAGATGACTGAGGTCTTTATCTCCACCGCCGTTTGGCCCGAGTACCTGACGCTCCGCTTTCAGCGCATTTTGGAAGAATTTCCCGAGATCCCCCAGGATCATATTCTGCTGGGCGCCCGTAAGGATAAGATCGATGTGGACATCCTCTTTGACGATGGTATGCACAATGTCTTCCGTTCCAATGCGGCATATCCCATTTTGATGCGCCGCCCCTGGAATCAGGAAGCCACCGGTATGCTGGCAGTCAATAACTACGACGAGTTTCTGAAGCTGGTGGAGGTGATTTCTGGCAGCTACAGCGTAAGACCTGAGCAGTTTTCTTTGAATCAGCCCAGCATCGTGGTACTGGTGGGACCCTCCGGCAGTGGCAAAAACGACATTGCCAGGGAACTGCTGAAAAAAAGCGACCGCTTTGAAAAACTGGTCAGCTACACCACAGACGAAAGTGCCGTCTCTCGCCCGGAGCAGAGCTACCGCCATGTCAGCGTAGAGGAATTCCGGAAAATGTGCGATGACGGAGATATCTTCGAATCCACCACCTACGGTCACCATGCCTACGGCTCCCGGAAATCCGATGTGGAGGAGATCCTGCGCAGCGGCAAGCACGTTTTGACCGTTATGGATATCTGTGGCGCGATGGCAATGAAGACCCATTTTTCCAATGTGGTAACCATTTATGTTAAACGCGACAAAAAAGAACTTCTCACCGCGCTCTTAGAAAAGGCCGCCTCCACATCGGACAAGGTCAACCGCATTCTCGCCATTGAGTCCGAGACAAAGAATGCCCATATCTGTGACTACACCGTTCATTTCCAAAACGCCGCGCAGGCTGTCCGGCAGATCTGTGAAAAGCTGGATATTCAATAAGGCATTTACCCCGAAGGAGTACCGTTTATGACCGCTGATTTGCAAAAAGCCAGTTTATCAAAGAGAATTGCCGCTTTTCTGTTGGATTTTATTCTGCTGACGATCCTCATCACCGGTGTTGCCACCGTTATTACGGCGGTTACCAATTACGACACCTATGTACAGGCTGCTGATGCCCGTCAAAAGTATTTCGAGTCGGAGTATGATGTGCGTTTTGACATCACGGAAGAGGAATATCTTGCCCTCTCCGAAGAAAAGCAGCAGCTCTACACGGACGCTTATCAAAAGCTTTACAAGGACGAGGAATTTCTTACCGCCTACAACAAAATGATCAGCCTGATCCTGCTGATCCTCTCGCTGAGCGTTTTTCTCGGCGTTATTGTAGTGGATTTTATCATCCCCCTGTTCCTGAAAAACGGACAAACCCTTGGCAAAAAGGTGTTTGGTATCGGTCTTGTCCGGGTGGATGGCGTGCAGCTTTCTACACTACAGCTGTTTGTGCGCACCGTTTTAGGTAAATTTGCCATTGAGCTGATGATTCCCACTTATATCATCATTATGCTTTTCTTCAACCTGGCAAATATTATCCATATCGCCATCGTTGCCATATTACTGATCGTACAGGTCGTCTGCATTGCCGTTACAAAGACCAATTCCGCGATCCATGATTTAATGGCAGGCACAGTCGCCATCGATATTTCCAGCCAGCAGATCTTCCGCAGCACAGAGGAGCTTCTGGAATATACCAAAAAAATCCATGCTGAGCGGGCCGACCGCTCCGGCTATTGATAAAAACAAAAATTAAAAATGGAAGGGTATTTGTATGAAAGTAGTATTGCAAAATCTCACAAAAGTCTTTCCCAGCCGTGACAAGAAGTCCGGAAAGGAAGTTGTTGCTGTCAACGACTTCACCTTTGAAATTCCGGACGGAAAACTGATCGGTCTGCTGGGACCCTCCGGCTGCGGCAAAAGTACCACGCTGTATATGATCAGCGGTCTGCAGAAGCCCACCGGCGGTAAGATCTTCTTCGGTGAGGACGATGTCACCGAGCTGACCACCGAAAACAGAGGCATCGGTTTGGTGTTCCAGAATTATGCTCTCTACCCCCATATGACGGTGAAGCAGAACATTCTCTTCCCCCTGCAAAACCTAAAGGGCGAGGACAAAATGTCTAAAGCCGATATGCTGGAGCGTGCCCACTGGGCAGCAAAGCTGGTGCAGATCGACGATCTGATGGACCGCAAGCCCAGCGAAATGTCCGGCGGTCAGCAGCAGCGTGTTGCCATTGCCCGTGCGCTGGTCAAAATGCCCCGCGTTCTGCTTCTGGACGAGCCCCTTTCTAACCTGGACGCCCGTCTGAGACTGCAGACCCGTGAAGAGATCCGCCGTATTCAGAGAGAGACCGGCATCACCACTATTTTCGTTACCCACGACCAGGAAGAAGCTATGTCTATTTCCGATATGATCGTAGTTATGAAGCTTGGTGTTGTTCAGCAGACCGGTAAGCCACAGGAGGTTTACGACAATCCTACCAACCTCTTTGTCGCCAAGTTCCTGGGTACACCTCCCATCAACGTATTTGCAGGTTCCGTCAAGGGCGGTAAGCTGTACTTAGGTGAGGACGCCGTTTTGGATGTACCCGGTGTGGCCGATCAAGAGGTACATGTGGGTATCCGTCCCGAAGGCTTCGAGCTGGATCCCAAGGGTCCCATGACCTGTAACCTTAACAGCATTGAGGTTATGGGCCGCGATTCCAGCATTGTTTCCACCCACGCCGCCTCTCAGAACCCCGTTGTTCGCTCCATCATTGACGCAGACAACAAGGTGGAAGAAGGCGCTGAGACTGTCCGCTTCTCCCTGAAGCCCCACAAGGTATTCCTCTTCCACAAGGAGACCGAGGAGAGAATTTATTTCGAGGTGAAGTAATATGGTCGATAGTAAACAACAGTGGAAAGCCTGGCTGTACCTTTCGCCAGCGATCGTTTTGCTGCTGGTATTTACCGCCTGGCCCATTATTAACACCCTGCGTATGGCATTTCTGGAGAACTACAGCGGTCTGCAGGAGATCGGCGGCGCGACCTTTAATTTCGGTATCGGCAACTTTCTGACGGTTATCAAGTACAAGAAGTTCCTGCAGTGCCTTTCCAACACGATTTTCCTTTGCATCACCACCGTGCCCATCTCCACGATGCTGGCGCTTTTGATTGCCGTTGCGCTCAACTCCATTAAGCCTCTGCAAAAGCTCTTGCAGACCATCTTCTTCCTGCCTTATGTGACTAACTCCATCGCCATCGGTATGGTATTTGCTGCAATGTTCAATATTATCGGCCTACGTCCAGGCAATGCATATGCCGATACCTGGGGCATCATCAACAATGTCATTCAGTTCTTTGGCGGTGAGCCTATCAACTGGATCAATGCAGGTTCGGACTATATGCCCAATATGATCGTTATGATCATCTACATTGTTTGGAATGCCCTGCCCTTTAAGATCCTTGTACTCTTGGGTGGCTTACAGAGCATCAATAAGCAGTATTATGATGCCGCCAAAGTCGACAGCACCTCCCGGACCCGTGTATTCGGTCGAATCACTGTACCGCTGCTGTCCCCTATGCTGGCTTACGTTATCATCACCGGCTTTATCGGCGGCTTTAAGGAATACTCCAGCATCATCGGCATTTTCGGTGAGAATATGGGTCCTGCCCACGATACAGGCAGACTCAACACTATGGTCGGCTTCGTTTACGATGCGCTGGAGCGTGACTTCCAGGGCAGAGCCTCTGCTGCTGCGCTGATTCTGTTCGGCATCATTCTCCTGGTGACACTGTTTAACAACCATGTCATCAAGAGATTTACCCATTACTAAGGAGGTGCCTCATATGTCTCAAAAAGATAATGTTATGCAGGCAAAAGACCTGCAAAAGGTCTCCAACGCCTCCAAGGTTACGCAGTTTTTGGTTAAATTCGGTGTCTATACCTTCCTGATCGTTATGGCGCTGATCGTCCTGTTCCCCTTCTACTGGATGATCATCTCCTCCCTGAAAGATCTGTCCGAGTACCGGGCACCTACCCCCACCTTCTGGCCCAATAAGGTCATTTGGAGCAACTACCCCACAGCCTTCTCCACCGCAAACCTTGGGCAGCTCTTTATGAACACCGCCTACGTTGGCATCGTTTCTACCCTGCTGAGCTTGGTGATCACCGTGCTTTCTGCCTTTGCCTTTGCTAGACTTGAGTTTAAGGGCAAGGAGACTCTGTTCGGTCTGCTGCTGTCAACGATGATGATTCCCGGCGAGCTGTTCACCATCACCAACTACCTGACCGTTAAGAACTTTGGCTGGATCGACACCTTTGAAGCACTGATCGTTCCTTTCCTCGTCAGCGTATTCTATATCTACCTGCTGCGGCAGAACTTTATGCAGATCCCCAATGAACTGTATCTGGCTGCCAAGGTAGACGGCTGTAAGGATATTAAGTACCTCTGGAAGGTTATGATTCCTCTGGCGCTGCCCACCTTAATTTCCATCACCATTCTGAAAATGATGGGTGCATGGAACTCTTATGTGTGGCCCAACCTGGTCACTAAGACAGATGCCCACAGATTGATCACCAACGGTCTGCGCAATGCCTTCTCTGATTCCACCGGCGACGTGAACTACCCCGTACAGATGGCGGCTGTCGTGATCGTATCTGCCCCGCTGTTTATGGTGTTCCTGTTCCTGCGTAAGTATATTATGGCAGGTGTCAGTCGCAGCGGCATCAAGGGTTAATCCCGGTTAATAGGCAAATAATGCCTGTAACATAAAAAATTAAAAAATGAAGGAGACAACAAGCATGAAAAAAAGAATCGTCGCAATCTGCATGCTGGCAGCTCTGCTGCTGGGCATGCTGGGTATGGTCGGCTGCCAGCCGAGCGTATCCACCGCAACCCCCAACTTTGTCGTTCCTGAAGGCGGCTTTGACCCCACGCAGGAAGTGACCATCACCTTTGGTCACACTATGGGCCAGGCTTCTATGGCCATTGTTGACAAGTATATCAAGGAGTTCAACAAGATCTACCCCAACATCAAGGTCGAGCATGTAAATAAGGGCGGCTGGGGCGACATCAACGGCACCATCACCACCGAGATCAACGGTGGCACTCAGCCCAACATCGTTTACTGCTACCCCGACCATGTGGCTATGTACAATCTGGCTAAGTCCGTTGTCACTCTGGACAATCTGATCGCCAGTGACCTGGCTGTAGGCGACACCGGTGAGATCCTGGGTCTGACTGCTGAGCAGAAGGCTGACTTCATCGAGTCCTACTACAACGAAGGCACTGCTTTCGGCGACGGTCTGATGTACACTATGCCCTTCTCCAAGTCCACCGAGATCCTGTTCTACGATGCAGACTTCTTTGAAAAGAATAACCTGACCGTTCCCACCACTTGGGAAGAGATGTGGGAAGTCTGCCGCCAGATCAAGGCGATCGACTCCACCTGCATCCCTCTGGGCTACGACTCCGCTGACAACTGGTTCATCACCATGGCCGAACAGATGAAGTCCGGCTATACCGATGCTTCCAAGACCGGCGAGGATCGCTTCACCTTCGACAATGAGAAGAACAGAGAGTTCGTGGAAGAGCTCCGCGGCTACTATCAGGAAGGTCTCTTCACCACCAAGGACCTTTACGGCAACTACACCTCCGGTCTGTTCACCAATCAGGATCCCGCTAAGGCTCGCTGCTACCTGTGCATCGGCTCCTCCGGCGGCACCCGTCACCAGACCCCCAAGACTGAGGACGAAGAAGGCAACACCACCTACGCTTTCGAGGTCGGCATTGCTCCCATTCCTCAGTATGACGCCAACAACAAGAAGGCCATCTCTCAGGGTCCCTCCGTTTGCATCCTGAAGGGCAACGACACCACCGATCAGCAGATCATGGCTTCTTGGCTGTTCGTCAAGTACCTCTGCACCGATGTTGCTTTCCAGGCCGAGTTCTCTATGGATTCCGGCTATATGCCCGTTTTGAAGTCTGTCAGCGAGAATGCTACCTACAAGGCATGGCTGGACGGTGCCAACGGCTTCGACAAGCTGAATGCTCTGGCTGTTAAGGTTGGCATTCAGGAGCGCGACACCTACTTCGTTTCCGATGCATTTAACGGTTCCTCCGTTGCCCGTGTACAGGCCGGTTCCCTGCTGAACAAGGTCGTCAGCACCGAGCTGACCGGTGGTATGACCATTGAGAACCTGATCAACTCTGCTTTCACCGATGCCATCGACGAGTGTATCTTCCAGGCTGGCTAATCAAAAACGCTTATGAAGAATGTAAAACGGTTTTTATCATTCGTTTTACTGCTCTGTCTGACGGTTGGCTGCTTCAGCGGCTGTGAACTGCCTGATTTCCTTCAATCCTTAATTCCTGAGGCTCCCACCGAGCCTCAGGACACGGAGCCCCCCATTGTGGAGCTTCCCGAATGGATCGACTTTGTGGAGCAGGCAAAGCTGGATATGAATAGCTCTACTGCAAAGTTAGAGGTTACCGTTAAGCTGTTTGTTGACGGTGATACCACCCACTTCTTTGTGCCGGAAAGCATCAGTGCTGACCGCACCTTGAAGGCCCGGTATATCGCAGTCAACACCCCCGAGTCCACCGGTCAGATTGAAGAATGGGGCAAGAAAGCCTCCAACTTCACCCGGGAAAAGCTCTCTAATGCGGAATCCATCATGATTGAGTCCAACACCGATCAGTGGGAGCGGGATTCCAGCGGTGGTCGCCATATGGCTTGGGTTTGGTACAAGCCTAAGGGAGAGACCGAATACCGCAATCTGAATCTGGAGCTGGTACAAAACGGTCTGTCTTTGGCCAGCGGCAGCACCACAGACCTTTACGGCAATCTGACCCAGCGCGCATACACCCAGGCAAAGCAGTATAAACTCAACGCATTTTCCGGTCAGCCTGATCCTGACTTCTACTACGGCGGTCAGATCCAGACTGATCTTAAGACCCTTCGTACCAATACCGCGCTGTTTGAAAATAAGGATGTTGTCTTTGACGGCATCATTGTTCGTAACAACAGCCAAACCGTTTATGTAGAGAGCTATGACGAAGAAACCGATATGTATTACGGTATGAACGTCTACTACGGCTACACCAGCGGTGAGATTGACAACATTCTGAAGGTCGGCAACGAGGTTCGTATCGTCGGCAATGTGCAGTATTGGGAAGGTGGCGGCACCTGGCAGGTCACCGATATCCACTACAGCGCTTTTGACCCCGACGACCCCGAAAACATCAAGCTTCTGGGCACCGGTCATGTGGCCTCTAACCGCGTAACCGACCCCGATACCTTCCTCAACGGCAAGGTGACCCTCAATGTCCCCAAGGATCTTGAGAGTGACGAGACCGAGGAAAAGACCTTCGACTATGCCCATTTGGCACTGAGCACCTCCATCCGTATGGAAAACCTCTATGTCAAGAGCATTTACACCACGAATAACGGCGGTGACAATGACGGCGCTATGACCTTCACCTGCACCACTGCAGACGGTCAGACCGTCGATGTCCGCACCACCGTATTGCGCAAAGCAGACAAGACCCTTTATACAAAAGACGATTTTTTGAACAAAACAATTAGCGTAACCGGTATCGTCGACTATTTCAGCGGCGATTACCAAATCAAAGTTTTCTCCGCAAAGAATATTGAGATTCAATAAAAATAATATAAAGGAGTAAAATTATGAAGAAAATCATTTCCCTGGTTCTCCTGCTGTCCCTGTGTCTGGGTCTGTTCGCCGGCTGTGATCTGTCTCAGCTCATTCCCGGTAGCCAGCCCAATGCACCCGCCAGCAACTTAGAGAACGCAAAGAGCCTGGTGTTCAACACCTACAAGCCCGCCAACAAGGACGAAGTTCCCTTCAAGTCCACCGACTTTGAGGTTATGACCTCTGTTCTGGTTGAGGGCGAGAGCTTCCCCGTGGCTTGGACCGTAGAGGTCACCGAGGGCCCCGCTGACGCTGTTAAGATCGTTGACGGTTCCTCCGATGCCTTCAAGAAGGTCGACCTGACCGAGAAGCCCGAAGTAGATGTCAAGTTCACCCTGACCGCTACCATCTCCGATGCTGAAGGCAACACTGCTACTGTTTCCTTCAACTATCAGACTCCCAAGTTCGAGGCTCCCTCTGCTGAGAAGATCGTCCTGAAGGTTA
>SVLR01000008.1 GCA_015067785.1 Oscillospiraceae bacterium | reverse complement strand
TATAAGTTGGGATCGTCCCCGGGCGCATCTCGTGGTTGCCGTGTATGCAAAATACAGGAATCCCCAGTTTATTCAGTTGTTTCTTCCGATGCCTGTCCCCACGGTTGTTGCCGTAGTAGTTCATTCCCGCATCTCCTAAAAGAATAATAATATCATCACTACTTATGTTAAATCGTTCCACGGCATCCGCAACACGAAATACCTCTCCGTGAATATCTCCGGTAATATAAATCATCTTCTCGTCCCTCCAATCTGTTAAGTGTTCGTGATTGTACCATACATTTTATAAATTACAAGTCTTTTCTTCCCGCAAAAATATCATCGCCAGGCGGCATCTCCCGATGCCGCCTGACGGTAAGTAACAAAACGAATAGAACAAATAAAGAATTGCGTTACTCTAGCAAATCCTCAACCTCACAGCCTAGCACCTTGGCAATCGCGCTCAAGTGGTTATACTGGGCATTATTGATGTTACTCTTTCTTTGTTCAAAAAGCTGGATAGATCGGACAGATACCCCGCTCGCCTTTGCAAGCTGGGATTGGGACAAGCCTTTCATCTTGCGGTAATAGGCAAGATTGGTCTCCTCTTTTCGTGTTATGACCTGATCAAATACATCGGCAGCCTTGCTGGGATCTGCTTCGTGAAGCACACCGTAGACATCCATCAGCATTTGGAACTTAATCTTCCGACAGATGAATGCAAAGGATTTTCCGGAATACCACTGATAATAAGCCAAAATCCAACCACACCAATATTCAGGTGGATAATTGATATGGGCAATATCCGTATGCTCACCAACGCTTACTCCGCATTTCGATAAAACGTGCCGGGCCAGTTCAATGCCAGACATACCAGAAATGTATTTCACATTGCCCCTACCAAACTCATCCGCCATACCACCAGCCACGAACAGATCCAAAAACTCCTGTCCGCCTACATTGCAGTGTAGTACCGCATACTCCACCGCAGCGCCTAGACATTCCATAGCGTCATCCAGATACATTTCATCGTAGGCGCGGATCATCATTTTTCATCCCTTCTCGAATAATATCCAACACATAGATCTCGTTGCTAACCACAGAAAAGTCTGTGCCGTGATTGCCCAGATATGCCTTTCTCGCCCGATCCTCTCTCGCCATGCGACGGCTATTGTAAATACTGCCGTCAGCAATCTCGTAACCCAGGAAGTGGATCTGCTCGAAGGCTTTCTCACTTTTTATAACCACCTGTTCTCCCAATTCTCCCAGTTTCATAGCCCGTGAAAGCTGATTGACAGAGATGGTGTTGTTCAGGAAGTCCTTGGCATAACTGAAATAGGAATCGTCCGCCCGGTAGCCGACAATCACATCATACCCGGAAATATCCGGCAGGAACTCCTGCAGAATGTAGTTGTTCGCCTGCTGTGCTACTGGAGATCGCTTAGAAAAAATACGATTCTGCAGCAGAATGGCGATCCAGTTGAGGATATGATACCCATCGCTGTTCAGGTATAATACACGCAAGCCTTCCATATTAAGTTCGTACTTGTTGGAGAAGCCACTCTGCACAGTAGGGCAAGCCCACTCTTTCGCCAGATCGTTACTCTGGGTGCAGTAGAAACCCACGCCATAATCATTCTCTTTGGAGCCAAAACCATACTGTGGCGCTTCCACAGTTTTGGGAGATCCGTGATACAAAATCATACTAAACACCTCGCCTTCTATATGCACTATATCATTTTATTGATATAATTGCAAGCAGAATTTGTAGAAAAGCAAAAATGCAGTCGATAATTAATTTCTTTTTTGTGCCTATTCTCTCTGGACTAATTGGAATTTCTGTTTATTCTTGTGTTGAGCTGCGAAAGGCAGGCTCGGAAAGGAAAATAGATATGAAGAAATTAGTCATCATCCTCACAATTTCAATTATGCTATTCGCCACACTAAAACAGCACACAGAGCAATCGTCGACAGCAACCGAAGGAACACCGCTGAATGCGGCAATGGAGCAGACAGAGGAAGTACCGGAGACGAATACAGAGCAGATGGAGAAAACCACAGAAGCCAACTGTGAGTTGATTCCAACCGAAAGCGAAGTAGCACCAAAAGCAGAGCCCGCGGTGCAGAAAACGCCAGTGAAAGAGAGTACCGAGGAAGCAGAAGACTCGAACGTCGCAGAATCCCAAGAAACAGTTCAGTGCGTAGACAAGGGCGATCAGAGCTTGGCGGAATATAAATCGCAACCCAGCGGACAACCGAATCCCTTTGAAAATGCGAAACCTGCAGAGATCGTTGACCATCCGGTTGAAGATCTCATAGGTGAAGGCGAAGATCGTCCCGGAGAAGGAAAGCATTTCTGATAGCAATACGCCCTCGCATCCATAGATGTGAGGGCGTATCTTTTGTCAGTTTATTTCCTTCATAAGATGCGCGCCGTACTGCAAACCATCAAGAAAGGCTTTGCGTTCGTATTCACTGCAAAGGCGGCAGCAGAGGTCGCAGACGGCATTGTTATCACGCAGGGGTAATGTATGAAGAAGCTCCTCCAATTCCTCAAAGCCCTTACGGATCTCCGGTGGGTCACTCTCGTGAGCGTTCGCGTAGGCAAGGTAGAGCTGATCCAGTACAGTGACGCAATCGTCATCGCCGGGATCAAAAGGATGCGTTTCTAAATAGACTTTCATTGCTTCGGGGATTGTTTTCATAAGGCGACACCTCCAAAAAGTTTGTCGTATGTTACCTTGCAGAAAGCGAAAAATCAAGTGTCAATTATGCCGAAAATTTAAGACTGCGATGTAACGCTTTCAGGTCTGAAAGTCCAGATAACACAAGGACTTTTAGGGGCGACTTTCGAGGGGGTAGGATGTTTTTACCTTTTTCTCGATTTTCAGGGTCAAATGCGTTACACCCTTGTTGCCCCTGTATGCGGATTCTTCTCCGGCAATATCCTTTACACCTCCGCAGATTCTTATCGCCTGTCGTAGGCACGTGTGCCGAGAGGTCCCCTCCTCTCCACCATATAATGGATTAGCATGAAAAGAGGTTTACAGCAGATCTGGGTTGTTGGTCATCTTGTTCGGCTAAAATTGGTTATTTTCACACGGCCTATGTGGCGATTCTCGATCAACTCCAATAAATAAAATTATCCCCCAAAAATCAGGGCGCAGATGTAACGCTTTTACCCCTTGAAAGTCCGCTGAATACAAGGGTTTTTTGAGCCGATTTTGAAGGGGTAGGGTATGTATACCTTACCCTCGATTTTCGAGGGTAAAAGCGTTACATTTTTTAATTATATCCCAGTAGCAAATATAACAATCTCATACCAAAAGAATACCGCCTGCCGATATCCAAAGAAACCGGCAAGCGGTGAATAGCGAAACGAATATAACAAATAAACAATTACTGAGCCAAACTGCCAGCAGCTTCTACATAGCGCAAGGTTCTTCGTGCTGTCTCCAAGCTGACCTTATCGCCATTTCCGTGCTTAAGCCATGCATTGAGATTGCCGGGATTCAGTTCAAGATCTGTATAGATCCGATAGTTGGTCACGCCATACTTCTCCTGTAGGCGCTTCACCCTTTGGCGCATTAATTCTTTTGTATGATCGTCCGCCTGACGTCTGTTCTTCTGGCTCAGGTAGCTTCTCCAAACCTTGTGATATTCTGTAGGCAGTGCAGGGGATGATGTTTCAAGTAATACCGTCATCGCATCGGCATCGTACCGCGATACAATCACTTGATAGGTTTCATACATTGCAGGATCCTTTGTTGCTTGCAACAGCACGTCTTGCTTCTCAGAATACACGGCATAAAGCAATAGCGGTTCCCGAAGCCGTGCATTGCTTCTGCTTGCTTCAGCTGCCAGTTTATACAGGCTATTGGTCTCTTGCACAGATAGCCGCTTTACATACTGAGTGAGAAATCCTCTGAATGTAAGTTCTCGCATGGACACCACCTCTCTACATACTCTCTATAACTATCCAAAAATTCTTCGTATCTAAAATCGTTGAGTGCCGAAGCTCTGGCCTCATCCTCCGCTGTTGCTAAATATTCCAAGCGTTCCCAATCGATAGCAGCAAGTACACCGGGGTCAATGATATCCTGCTTATCTGTTGCTCTTCCTGAGTAGAGCTTCGCAATTACAATGTCTTCCAGCGATGCCGTATAGAAATCGATCCGCTTGCCTTCTATTCCTACCGGCACAATTCTATCTTCATAATTGTATGGGAAATTATTTACAAATGTTCCTACATGCGTATTGATATCATATTTTTCAAGCAGGTCTGCGATCTCGCGAGACACATCCAGAGCATCAATATCCAGTGTTGCTCGCGTAATTGTCTCCAACAAAATCAGCGCGCTGCCACCGACAATCACCATTCTAAATCTACGATCATCATCAAATAACAAGTCAGCGTCTTCGTCTAATCTTGCTAAACGCTCCATCAAATCTTCTTTGAAAAAGCCATCCATAGATTCAGTCTCCTCTCTAATCTTTGTTTGCTTAATACTATTATTCAATTTCTATTTTACATATTATTGACTCGTTGTCAAGTATTTATTCTTATTCATACGGCAGGAACAAATGTCGAGAAGCACCGCCTCTCCGACTACATATGGTAACAGCGCAAAAAGTATTGACAAGCGATATTCGTTTGCTATAATAGCGTAGCTAATTAGATATTTGTTCATCAGACTCCGAGAAGGCACTCCGCGTTTGCATTGGCGGGTGAAAATCCGGTACCGGGCGTGAACGAATCAGGACATCCAATGATGCCCTTGTTCGCTTACGCCCGGTTTTCTTTTTCTTTGGCTAATCTGCAACAAGAATACTACTCCCACTTTTTTTACGAAAGGACTGATACCAATGACTAAGTAAACCTTTGCAAACCATCAACCAACAACAAATGAAGAAAGGAGAAAAAACAAATGAGAAGCACAAAATTCAAAAACTATGAAGACCTACCTCTGACGCTGACAGCGCCGGAGGTAGGCGAAGCGCTGGGAATCTCCCGGGCTTCCGCATACGAATTGGTCCGCAGCAAGGGCTTCCCTTCCATGCGGATCGGCACAAGAATCATTGTGCCGAAGGACAAGCTTATCGCTTGGATCAACGAACAGGTGGAGGTGAACGGATGAGAAAATACCGAGCACCTACTACAGAATTCTTCCGCCTCCCCAACAATATCTTCGACCTTGGACTGACCCCAATCCAGTTCGCAGCCTATGCCTATCTCGTAAGCTGTGCCGGAAGCAAAGGCTATTGCTGGCCCAGCATCGAGAAGATCGCAAGGAAGATTGGCGCCGGCAAGACAGCCACACAGGAGCACTTGAATGTACTGCAGCAACGGCATCTCATCGCCAAGAGTAAGCGCAAGACCATGTCCGGTCATCTAAATAATGTATATACCTTACTGAGTTTAGAGAACCCGGAGGTCTACCGTGATCTGACTCCGCCGGAGGAGCTGCCCCTAAATATCTATGACGATTTACCTGCCTGAAAGAGCCGTTTTTGACAGAATTTATTTTCAGCAGGTTAAAGGATGCCAGCATCAGCTTTGGCATCCGGCAAACATCGGCCCGCAACGCGGACCGAATAGAGCCTTTTCCAAAAAACTACCGCCTATTTCAAACTTTTAGGAGAAATAATGGATGCTGGCATTTTTCTAAAAAAACCAGTTTTTTACCAGCATCTACTTTTAGGGCAGAAAAGCACCGCCAGACGGCAGCAGTAACATCCGTTTGGCGGCAAGTAACAAAACGAATAGAACAAATAAGGAAAATACCAACCCGGAGGTCAGTAACCCTAAGTAAATATGGGTCAAAAATATACCTCGTTTTTTGTTGGTATTGGTGAATAGCTATTTCGCAATATATGTGGTAATGTGTTGCACTAAGAAAGGAGTTGATAAATATGGCAAAAAGACGATCTAACGGAGAAGGTAATATCCGAAAAAGAAAAGACGGAAGATGGGAAGGCCGCTACACAGCAGGTCGTGATCCTATCACCGGAAAGCAAATCTTTAAGAATGTACTTGGCAAGACGCAGGCAGAAGTGAAAGAGAAACTCAAAAAGGCATTGGAAGAAACCAAGAAAGTAGACATCACCCGCACCGGTAAGTACACTGTGGCAGGCTGGATGGAGGAATGGTTTGAAAATGTGGCGAAGTTAAAGGTACGCCCATCTTCGCACCAAACCTACCGTGGATATATCGACCACCATATCGCACCTAACATCGGCAAAATCCCCTTGGAAAAGCTCAGTACAATGGATCTCCAAAAGCTCTACCGCAAGCTGATGAACAAAGGTCGTGTGGAGCGAATTGAAGCAGAGCATCAACCGAAAGGTCTGTCTGCTAAGACGGTGCGAAATATCAATCAGGTTATTTCCTCTGCTATGGACTTTGCGGTAGCACAGAAGATCATCTCAGAGAATCCTTGCAAAGCAGTAGCCCTGCCCAAGGTAGAGCACAAGGAGATGCAGACCATCCCCGCAGAGCAGCTACAAGCATTCCTCAAAGAAGCCAAAGAAACTGGTGTGTATGAGATGTACTATATTGAGCTTGCTACTGGATTACGCAGAGGTGAACTGCTGGGACTGAAATGGACAGATATCGATTGGAAGAATGGGATCATCAAGGTACGAAGATCCATTGCCAGAGTGAACGGTGAAATCATAGAATCCACCTTAAAAACAAAGAACTCCTACCGTGCGGTGAGTATTTCACCCCAAGCGATAGAAGTTCTTAAAACGCAGAAAGCAAAAACAAACGATGTATACGTCTTCCCCTCCCCTAACGGCGGTCCTATCTCGCCCGACAGCGTCAACAATATGCTAAAGCGAGTTCTTGCACGGGCAGGCATACCAAAGGTCAGATTCCACGACCTCCGCCACACCTTCGCAACTATCGCCCTCCAGAATGGCGTGGACATCAAGACGGTCAGCGGAATGCTGGGTCACTTCTCCGCAGGCTTCACGCTCGACACCTATGCCCACGTCACCACCTCTGCCCAAAAAGAAGCCGCCGAGACCTTAGGACAGATTCTCAAAATGTAATATTGTTACTAACAAAATCCTTGTTGATAGCAACAGGGACTTTCTTTTTACATTCTCTGTTCGCGACGCATTTCTATCTCACTATTTCATAAAAGCTCACATTAACCTCCCCATTTTTCTGCTTTGCAAGGATTATTTTGCGTTGCACGCAAGACGACTTTGTGCATTTTGCTTCATCTAATTGACTCCAAATTTATGGTTTTGTATATTTGATACAAAGAGATTCGGAAAGGATGTGAGCAAACTGTCTTTACATTCCGCAAATTCCCCAGCGCCCCAAAAGCAAACCGTATTTAGAAAGGAGTATTCTATGAAAACGCGCACTAAAAAATGGTTATCCCTTGTTTTAGCACTGTGTTTAATCCTATCTTACATTCCTGTATTCCCCATTTCTGCAGCAAGCAACAACAGTGAAACAATCACCCGTGCAGATATGGAAGCCGCTCTGGTAGAAGTGGCTTGGTCCTTCTACTTTATGGGTTCTAAATATCAGTACGACAACATTTCTCTGAATACCAGAGGTGGGCTGCGCGACAACCAACCTCTGTGCGGCGACTGCGGCGGCTACTGCCGTGAGTCGCTGGATGTCTCCCCCGAGTCAGCATCCTCCGATCAGTCCGCATATACCGTCTGCAGTGGCTACTGCTTTGACGTATATAAGGAGGCTTTTGACTATTCCATTCTCGGAAACAAGCTCAACTGCCTGACTATGACTCTTTGGCGTGCCACCAGCTATCCCGATGATATGGCGATTCTGCGCTGGCATTCCAAAGGCGAAGGCAACCTCTACAACGCCTATGATACCGAATTCAGCGTCAGCTACGACGGTTGCTGGTATGATGCAGAGGAGGTCTACACCTTCTTCCAGAACTATGAAACTACGATGCGCCCCGGCGATATTGTTGTCTTCGACAACCCCGGTCATGCTATGCTCTACGTTGGCAACGGCATCATTCTTGACTCCAACGGCAGCAAGTACAAAATGGATACCGGTTTGGACGCCTTGGAGAACGATGGCACTGTAGACTATAACACCATCGAAGGCTATTATCTCAACCCCAACAACACCAACTTCTATGTCGGTGATCTGGCTTCCAGCACCAAGACCAATTCCATCGTCGTTGTCCGTCCTCTGGATTTGCTGACGAAAGATGATGGCGACAGCGACCCCGGCAACGACCTGCTGGATCCCTCCTATAAACTGGACACCGGTCTTTTGAAGGCACAGCTTGATTTTGACAAGACTCCCCTGAAGACCACCGGCTTTACCATTGAGGACTCCGCCTACATCCGTATGCAGTATCCCGCTATGAATATCGACCGCACGGTAGATATTACCCATATGGGCACCGCTGTGCAGGGCGAGAACATTACATACACAATTGCTATCTCCAATAACAGCAACAACGCCTACTACGCTGCATACCATTCCGCTGACGGCACTGCTTACACCGGTACTGCCTATGAAGGCTTGAACGTAACGGAATATATTCCTGCAAATACCTCCTTCGTTTCTGCCTCTGACGGTTATACCCTCGACGGCAACAAGCTGGTATGGAATATGAATGTCCCCGCAGGTCAGACCGTAGAAGTCAGCTATACCGTAAAGGCTACCGGTGCCATCGGTGAAGATATCGTTTGCGGCGGCGGCTCCGTTGCGGGTCTACCCACCAACACTATCTCCAACCGGATCGGCGGCACAAAGATGACCGGCGACCAGACCGGTGTGGACACCTTCTTTGATGCCGGCAAGAGCAGCTGGAACAGCAACGAAGGCTACCACATCAGCGCAGCACCTACGGAGAACACCCATTTTGCCGAGCGCATCTACAACGAAGCCTTCGGTAAAAACTTAGAGCTTCCCGATGTGCAGGCTCTTGCAGACATTTTCTTCAAGGAAAAGGTTTTCTCCACAGACAACGGTCTTTACTTATTCTACAATACCGGCAATGTTACCCGGCATATGTACGAACTTACCTCTGCCGCACCCAATGCAGAAGACCAGGTTTACCACGATATGCTGGTAAAGGACTTCTTCGGTGGTATTTGGGTATGGTCCGATATGCATAACGGCTCCACCCGTACCATAGAGCTGCGTCAGGATTATCTGGAAGTCGGCGATATTCTGGTATATATGAACCTAGACGAAGCTGCTAACGGCGGCGCTACCAGCAAGGACCGCAACGTAAATAATTGGCGGATTCTGGTATATCTTGGTAACAACCATTACGCTTCCCTGACCTCCGACAAGCGTATGGAAGCCGTAACCGGCACCGCAGGTCTGCAGGCTGCATTTACCTACGATATGTTTGTCTGCCTGCGTCCCAGCCAGGCTTATGCCGATGTAAATAGCGCGATCGGCGCTTTTGATCCCGCAAATCGTCCCACTCTGACCGATGACGATGCCGCTACCGGTTACACCTCCTCTGCAAGCAACGTCCTGCTGGGCGCTTTGGCGGCTTCCAGACTGGAAGCGCTGAATGCCGAAGACGGCAGCTGGATCAAGGTAAACGGACCCTTTATCGGTGAAGTCTACAACAAGATCGGCATCGATGTCATCACAAACGGCACCAATGACGCCTCCTTCGCAACCATTATGAAGACCTGCTTCGAAGATGTGGCAGGCACCGATATTTACACCGCATTCGGTCATGACTACTCTCTGATGGATATGCCCGCTGAAGGCGCAGAAAAGCAGTATGACATGCTGATGTACTATGCAGGCGCATGTATCGCCGCTAGCAAGCAGCGCAAGCTTACCGATATCAGCGATCTCCATCCCGGCGATGTAATTATGATGGGTAGTCGTCAGCTCAGCTTCTATGTGACAGCCATCTATCAGGGCAACAACAAATTCCTGCTCAACGTACAAAACAGAAGCAGCATTACCATCGATCAGAAGATCTGGGTAAATCTGTCCTTTGACTCCAACGAAGAGTTTACTGCTTGGCTCAATAGCAGCCTTACCGATATGGCTGAAACTTTGGACTTCAAGAACACCTTTGACCACACAACCGCAGAGCAGCTGGCGTTTGAGAACTATGTAGTTCTGCGTCCCTCCAGAGCCTTCAAGGACATCAATAACATCCTTAGCGGCTCCCGTGACATTACCGAGGATGTTTTGAGCGATACTGAAAAGAACATCCTCGCACAGATCAAGCCCTCCGATTACGATTTCACCACTGTTGGCGGTGCCAATGCAGATAAGGTTCTGCCTTGGTTCTATAAGATGGCTGGCATCAACATTGCAGTAGGAGCTTACGAAGGCAAGACTGTCAACAGCCTTGTTGGTTTGATCTTTGATACTAGTGTCAACCCCTATGGCCCCACCTCTTCCAATACCACCGATGTTGCAAAATATTATCAGGCAATCCGGCTTGAAGATGCCTGGGGTGGTGTCATCGAAGGCGCTGCTGACCGCAAGATTGCAGATATCATTGGCAATCTGAAGATCGGCGACGTAGTTTGCGGACGCTACAAGGGCACTAAGAGCTACTATTACACTGCTCTGTTCCAAGGTGACAGCTTCCTGGTTGTCCATGGCAATCCCTCCGCTACCTGTGAGGTTATGACCGCTGCAGAGCTTGACAACATTGGTCTCTACTACTGGTACACGCTCCGTCCCGAAAAGCTGGGTGAGCCTCGCGACATCACCACCGGTATGCTGACCGAAAAAGAAAAAGACAAATTCAGCGCAATTACTGCCCAGCAGTGGCAAGCAGACTGTGGCGCCGGCAATGTGGATAAGATCCTTCCCTGGGCTTACAAGGCTATCCATGTAGACATTACCAAGGCAGAAGGCTACGCAGCAAAGACGATACATCCCATCTTTAACTATCTGTTCGAGTTGCCCGCTGATGCCACCTTCTACGCTCTCAAGGCTGAGGACAGCGCAGATGCCGCTAATGTTTTCTACCATAAGATCCAACTGACGAACATCTATGGCGGTACACTTTTCGAAACCAGCGCAAGTCTTGCCGAGAACCTCTCTTCCCTGCGAATCGGTGATATGTTCTGCGCACGATTGAGAACCAAGGTCGACGGAAAGAACCAAGACCGCTATTGGATCGGCCTGTATCAAGGCGATGGCAAATTCCTGACTATCCATACCGATTTGGACAAAGTCATCCACTGTGAGGTCCTCTCTGCCGCCACTTTGGACGCTACCGCATTCCAATACTTCTATGTGCTGCGTCCGCAGATGCTGGCAACCGACTACTCCGCAGACGAACCCGAGGTCCCCACTGATCCTACTGATCCCACCGTTCCTACTGATCCCACCAATCCTACTGAACCTACTCCTACCGAACCCGCTCCCACGCAGCCCGATGTAACCGATCTTCGCGACATCACCACCGGCGTATTGACCGACGAAGAAAAGGCTGCATTCAGCGCAATCATCGCTGAACAGTGGGCAGCAGGTTGCAATGCAGGTAACTTGGATAAGATTCTGGTTTGGGCATACAACACCATAGGCGTAGATATTACCAAAGCCGAAGGCTATGCAGCCAAAACGGTACATCCCACCTTCAACTATCTGTTTGAGCTGCCTGCGGGCGCAACCTACTATGCTCTCAAGGCAGAGGATAGCGCAGATGCCGCTAACGTCTTCTACCACAAGATCCAGCTATCCAGCATCTACGGTGGTACCATCTTTGAATCCAATGTAAGTCTTGCCGATAACCTCTCCACTCTGCAGATCGGTGATATGTTCTGCGCACGTTTGAGAACAGTAGTGGACGGAAAGAATCAAGACCGCTATTGGATCGGCCTGTATCAAGGCGATGGCAAATTCCTGACTATCCATACCGATTTGGACAAAGTCATCCACTGTGAGGTCCTCTCGGCAGCCGATTTGGATGCTACCGCATTCCAGTATTACTATGTGCTCAGACCCGCAAAGCTGGCTGCTGACTATTCCGAGCCCATCGTTCCTGATCCCAGTGATCCCACCGATCCTACCGATCCTACCGATCCTACCGATCCTACCGATCCTACCGATCCTACCGATCCTACCGATCCTACCGATCCTACCGATCCTACCGATCCCACCGATCCTACCGATCCTACCGATCCCACCGATCCTACCGATCCTACCGATCCTACCGATCCCGCGGGTCCCAACGAGCCCGCAGACGGTGGCTTTGATCTGATTGCTATGCTGAAAAACTTCTTTGACAGCATTGCCGTCTGGTTCGAACAGCTTTGGAATCAGGTCATCGGCTTCTTTCAGCAACCCTTTCTAAAGCAATAAATGTTTCTCCTATCTTCATAGTCTTACCCCGTTATCCCGGCGCGTACGCGCCGGGATAACAATTATCCGTATAAAAACCGCACTTGGAAAGGAGCATTCTATGAAAGCGTACATTAAAAAATGGTTGTTTTTCTTCTTTGCATTGTATCTGATTGCAGTCAGTATCCCTACATCCTCAGTAGCAGCGGACACATTTAGTCCAAATGTAATAACCCGCGCAGATATGGAAGAAGCTCTAAGCGAAGTGGCTTGGTCCTACTATATGCTAGGCTCCAAATATCAGTATGACAATATCTCCCTAAATAACAGAGCCGCGCTGCACAAAAACGATCCCTTATGCGGATATTGCGGCGGCTACAGTCGCGTAGCACTGGATGCTTCACCGGAAAAAGCCTCTTCTGACCAAGCTATATTTACCGTGTGCAGCGGTTACTGCTACGATGTTTATATGGAAACCTTTGACTATCCCATTCTGGGTAATAAATTTAACTGTCTGACCATGACCCTTTGGCGCAATTCCAGCTATCCCGAGGATATGGCAATTTTACGCTGGCACTCCAAGGGCGAAGGTAACCTCTATAATGATTATGACACCGAATTTAACGTCAGCTATGACGGCTGCTGGTATGATGCTGATGAGGTGTACACCTTCTTTCAAAACTACGAAGCGACAATGCGTCCCGGTGATATTGTTGTTTTTGACAACCCCGGGCATGCTATGCTGTATGTGGGGAACGGTGTCATTTTAGACGCAAACGGCGGCAAATATAAAATGGAAACCGGACTCGATTTTTGGGAATCCGACGGCACCATAGACTATAACACCATCGAAAGTTACTATTTGAATCCCAATAACAGCAATTTCTATGTCGGCAACTTAGCATCTAACACAAAGACCAACTCGATCGTTGTGGTTCGCCCTCTAAATCTGCTGACTGTAGATGACGGCGACAATGATCCCGGAAATGATGTACTTGACACTTCCTATGTGCTCAACGCCGGCCCATTGAAGACCAAATTAGAATTTGACAACACCCCGATCAAAACCACCGGCTTTACCATTCAGGACTCTGCCTACACCCGTATGCAGTATCCGGTTATGAATATCGACAGAACCGTTAATATTACGCCATTTGGTACCGCCGTGCAGGGAGAAAATATTACCTACACCATTGCCATTACCAATCATAGCAACAATCCTTTCTATACCACCTATCACTCCAAAGGCGGTACGCCTTATACAGGCACCGCCTATGAAAATTTGCCTGTAACAGAGTTTATACCATCAAACACCGTTTTTATTTCTGCCACAGGTGACTTTATCAAAAACGGTGATACTTTGCACTGGACTGTAGATGTTCCCGCAGGAGAAACCATAATGCTAAGCTATACTGTGGCGGTAACAGGAGCTATTGGAGACAATGTGGTATGCGGTGGCGGCAGTGTTGCAAATCTTCCCACAAATACCATTATCAACCGCATAGGCGGTGCAAAGCTAACCGCAGAGGAATCTAAGATCAATGCCTTTTTTACCGCTGGCAAAAACAGCTGGAACAGCAATGACGGCTACCGCATCAGTGCTGCGGTGACAGAAGGCACACGCTTCGCCGAACGCATTTACAACGAAGCCTTTGGTAAGGATCTGCAGCTTCCCGATGTGCAGACACTTGCAAATATCTTCTTTAGAGAAAAAGTGTTCTCTGTTAACGGCGGTGCTTTTTACTTATATTACAACCGCAGCAATATTACCCGGCATATGTACGAGCTCACCGCTTCTGCTCCCAATACGGAGGATCAGCTTTACCACGACATGCTGGTAAAAGATCTCTATGGCGGTGTCTGGGTATGGTCTGATATGCACAACGGTTCCACTCGCACCGTGCAGATGCGCGAAGATTACTTAGAAATCGGCGATATTCTTGTGTATATGAATCTGACCGCATCTGCCAGCGGTGGTGCTTCCGCTGAAAATCGCGCTGTAGATAATTGGCGAATTCTTGTATACTTAGGCAGTGGCCGCTACGCCTCCCTGTCCTCTGACAAACAGTTGGAAGCTGTGACCGGCACTGCAGGTCTGCAGATCACATTTAGCTATGATATGTTTATCTGCCTGCGCCCCAGTCAGGCATATGCAAATATTAATACTTCTATTGGGGATTTCGCTATTACAAACCGGCCCTCCCTAACTGCCGCAGATTCCGCCACCGCCTCTTCTGCAACCACCAGCGACATTCTGCTTGGCACACTGGCCATCTCCAGGTTGACCACTCTTGATGCTGAAGATGGCAGTTGGCTCAAGGTGAATGGCCCCTTTGTCGGTGAAGCCTACAATCGCATAGGGATTGATGTGATTTTGGACGGCACCAACGATTCCTCTTTTGCAACAATTATGAACACCTGCTTTGACAATACATCTGGGACTGTCATTGCAAATAAATATGGCTACGATTATTCTCTGAAAGCCACGCCTGTAGCAGGCGCAGAAAAACAATATGATATGCTCCTATATTATGGCGGTGAATGCTTTGCTTGGAATAAGCAAAAACAGCTTACCCATATAAATGAACTGTGGCCCGGTGATGTCATTATGATCGGTCGGCGTCAAAGCAGCCTTTATGTAACAGCAGTTTATCAAGGGAATGGAGATTTCCTGCTCAATGCACAAAACCGTGGCAATCTGCCCATTGCTACAAAAATATGGAAGAACCTGCACTTTACATCCAACGACGATTTTCTCCTTTGGCTCGACAGCAATATTGCAGATATGTGCAACTCTTTGGATTCCGGTAATACCTTTGATCCTACAGTCATCGGACAGCTTATGTTTGAAAATTATATCGTTCTGCGCCCCTCCAGAGCATTTGCAGACATAAACAGCAAGCTGACCGGCTTGCGGGACATTACTGCAGATGTATTGTCAGAGGCCGAACAGGCAGTCCTTTCTGCAATCCTGCCGATAGATTATTCTTCTTCCAATGGTGTCAACTTAGACGCCGTATTCCCTTGGCTTTACCAAAAGGCAGGCATTCAAATCGCCGTCGATGCCTATGAACCCAAGACTATCAACAGTCTTGCACCACTTCTGTTCGACACAAGCACAAGCCCATACGGTGCCGTCTCCTTAAATACATCCAACCTAGCCAAGCACTATCAGCAAATGCGGGTCGAAAACCTTTGGGGCGGCTGTATTGTAAATTCTGCTAACCGCAAAATTTCCGATGTGGCCGGTCAGCTACAGGTTGGAGACTTAGTTTGCGGTCGGTTCAAAGGAGTCTCCAACTATTACTACACCGCCCTGTATCAGGGAGGAAATTTCCTTGTCTTTCATGGCAACGGAGGTCCAACCTGTGAAATTATGACCGCCGCTCAGTTAGATAGCATCGGCCTATACTACTGGTATACACTCCGCCCGGAACTGCTTGCGCAAACCAGCAGTGATGATTCCGAACCGATTCCTCTGCGCAACATCCTTACCGGTAAGCTTACCGAAGCCGAAAAAAATCTAATCAGCACACTGACCTTAGCGCAATGGAAGACGGAGTGCGGTTCCAGAACACTGCAAAGCATCCTTCCATGGGTTTACAGTGCCGCGGGTGTAGATGTTACAGCACACAATGACTATAATGGCACTCTGTCTGTTAACAGCGTACATAACCTTCTGACAGGCACAGACACTACGGCAGCCGGATATGCCTATTATAACAAAATGCTGGTTGCAAACAGCCACGGCACTTCCACCGCGGGAATTGGTATAGAAAATCCGCAGATCGGTGATATTTTCTGTGGCGCAGTAACTGTACAGAAAAACCTTTCCTCTGGCTCTTTAAATTTGTACTATGTAGCGATTTATCAAGGCAACGGAAGCTTCCTTGCCGTATATGACGTATTTGATCCCATTACAGATAGCAGAACCGAAGGTAAAAGTATGATGACCGCAACAGAACTGAACGCACTAACCTTTACTTACCGCTATATCCTGCGCCCGGAGCAATTGGTAGAACCCCGTAATATCGCTACTATCAAGCTGACAGAAGAAGAAAAGGCCGCATTTAGCGCCATCACCGCCCAGCAGTGGGCAGCAGACTGCGGTGCTGGTAATGTGGATAACATCCTTGCTTGGGCCTACAATACTATAGATATAGACATCACCAAGGCGGAGGGCTATGCCGCAAAGACCGCACACAATATCTTCAACTACCTGTTTGCGCTACCGTCCGGTGCTGCCTTCTATGCGCCAAAGGCTGAGGACAGCACTGATGCAGCAAACATCTTCTATCACAATATCCAGCTTGCAAATATCTACGGAGGCACTATTTTCGAAAACAATGCAAGTCTTGTGCAAAATCTCAATTCTCTGCAAATCGGCGATGTATTCTGTGCCCGTCTGAGAACGAATGTAGATGGGCAAAATGAAGACCGCTATTGGATTGGTCTGTATCAAGGGAACAGCAATTTCCTGACTGTGTATACCACATTGGACAATATCCGTCACTGCGAAGTCAGGACCGCCGCAGAACTAGACGCGACTACGTTCCAATATTACTACGTCTTACGTCCAGACCAGTTAGCCGATTAGTATTTCTTTTGTTACTCCCAGCTAAAGTCGACCCCCGCTATATCCAAAGATATAGCGGGGGTCGTATTTTTTATGCGTATACTTCTATCAAACGACTTCATCCGTAGTCGCATTCAAACGAACATATCCGAACATCGGGTTTTTGTCCAAATATGCCCGGATGAATTTCAGGCTCTCTTTTCTGCCATACTTTTGGTTCAGACTATCGCCCGCAACTTCATTTTCGTCCTCCTCACGTTGATTGAGGCGTCTGCGGTATTCAGATACAGAACAACCTAAAATCCGCTTGCACGCAGCTTCTAAATAACGGCTGTCTGAAAAGCCGCAATTCATACAAATATCCACCATAGAAAGAGACTTATCGTTCATCAGTATAAGGGCCTTTTCCAGCCGCTGTGTGCTAAGGTAAGTTTGGAAGGATACGCCAAAGGCCTTCTTAAAAAAGTGGGACATATAGGTGGTAGTAATCCCCTCCATATCCGCCAGCGTAGATAGTGTGATTTTTTGACGATAATTTTCGTCAATATAGCTGATCAGCCGTTGTACGCGATTCTTCTGCAACTCTTTTTCAGAGCTGTCCAGATTTTCTTCCAGCTCCCATCTCAAAACAGAAACCAATTTTCCCAGCAGGATCGTTGCAGATCCCAGCAAATCAAACTGGCGAGAAAGGTCGCTTTCAAAATACGCTGTCGCTGTTTGAAAAATCAGCTGTACCACATTATTATAATCCGCCTGGGGTAAGCTCTCAATGCAGCTGCTGTCAAAAATCAGCTTCGGTACACAATCCACATACCGTCGTAAAAACAGCTTGTGTATTTGCATTGTCAGCAAAATAAGCGGTTCCTCCGGCTGTGCCACATAGCTATGAGGCTCGTATGGATTGGTCAGAATAATATCGCCGGGCTGAACGGTTCTTGTTTTTTCGCCCTGATTAAATTGAGCGCTTCCATCTAAGACAAAGCTCAATTCAAATGAGCCATGCATATGCTCATTCAAAAAACGGACTTTACTGATATATACATTAATATGACGCATATGGTCATATCGAATCATTTCGTGTGCTGTGTCCATGGGGTTGCTCCTTTCCCAAGGTGAGTTTTGTACTTTTGCTATGTGTAGTATGCGTGTGACTATCCCAAATATGTTGCCATCAGGTCACAGAGCGCCTCTGCTATGCAGTAAAATCCCAAATCCGTAGGATGGGTACCATCAATGGTCATCATTTCGCTGTCATGACTATGGAAAATTGCCTGCCCGTTGACAAAATGCACCGGTGCGTCCCACTCGTCGGCAATTATGCGGCAGTTTTCTTCGATCAGCTTTGCGCGGTCGCAGGCCTGTTCCTCGTTTGGATCACGATTGGGGCGTGAAAGCACGACAAAGGGAATATCCGGATGTGCCGCGCGCAATTTTCGCAATGCCGGCAAATGGGTATTTTTCAGAAACGCTAAATCTTTGGCATTGTGGTCATAATCAAAGACCAGCATACACATATCCAATGTGCACAGATAGTCAATGATCGCATCCTCTGCTTTGGCGCCGCTGGCAAACCCTAAATTCAAATAATCAAAATTTAATCTTCTGGATAGGATATTTTGATAAATGTTTCCGGGGTGGGAAGCGCAAGCACCCTGTGTAATAGAGGAACCGTAGAAAACAACCGGTTTTTTATTCACGTATTCCGGTGCAGCTTTCAGTACAGAACCCCGCTGTAAGCCAATATAAACCGCAGAAATATTCACAAAAGAAGGGAAATTCAGGGTTATCTCCCGCAATTTTTTCTCGCCCAGATCACAAAAAGACTCGTATCGTCCATCAGGGATATCAAAGCTGACCACGCTTCCCCGCTGCGTAATTTCCATTGGCCACAGAATTCGGCAGTATTTGCCGTCGGCATAGAGATCAAAGCTGAATGCGCCGGCCGCCGCAAAGGCCGCTGTGCGGGCAGAGGGAAATTCCATAGGCGGGTATACCGCCCCAACCGCGATATAGGGAGAATCTGTGACAAAGCGTAGCCGTCCGCCAGCAGTATTGGTATGCAGCAAACGAACTCTTTTGCTTATCGTTTCAGCAACCTCTGTGGGCATCCGTCTAAAGAAACCGGGTTCTTCAGGCTGATAAAGACCGCAAATTTGAAAAGGCTCTTTTCTCGCATCATAGACGGTAAGCTCTTCTGTCGGGATGTTGGGATGCTTAAAGACAAACCTATTATCCATTATGCGCCATCTCCTTAAATCAAATTACACTGCAGTAGTTCGGCAGTGCTGCCACAAATTCCTCGTCTGTCAGCTTTTCAAGCTGATGCAATTGGGGATTTACCTCTGCACGAGCTGCCTTCGCTGTCTCTACAAAGGATCGGAGCAACTCCGCCACCCGCTCTGGGGTTATTGTTTCCGGATCTTCACCTTTTAGCACTACATCAAAGCCCGCGGCGCAAAGTACATTGCCTGCAGCAAATGCTTCGTGCATACGCTCCCGGGTTACACCACCGGTGATATATGTAGGACAGTATCCAAAAGTCGGCACTGCATGCAGACTCTTGGAGAAAGAGAAATCAGGGCCCAAAACCTTGATAAATGCAGCGCCCTTACCCACCTGACGCAGCGCTTCACCACCTGTCTGGGCAGTGGGAATGCACAAATGGGTGCTGCTGTATCTCTCAAGTGTTGCATCCGAATAAGGCAGCATGGAAACGAAACCGTCCACATAGGGCATCAATTCTGCGATCGTCATCAGCTGGGAATACTTTGTTTTCATTTGACAAATCACATTCTCGTCATCGATAGTGCTACCGGCTACAATCACAGCATCCGGGAAACGTTGCCGCAAAGTGGGAATCACTGTGCTTGCATCCGATCTGCGCAGCGTATATTCGATTACCTGCAAATTGGCAAGGCGGCAGCCTTCTAAAAGCACTTCCGTATCAAATTCGTCTTGACCAAAAATAGGCATCCACGCCTGTTCGTATACTTTCCTGTATTTTGCAAAAATTTCTTTTTTCATTCTTCCACTAACCTTTCTTCCAGTAATTCGATGATCAAAATTACATTGCGAATAATATGGTAGGGATCCTTAACCGGCAACGCAACAACCTTTTCCTGAGGAAGCCCTTCTCTCGTGCGGATCTGTATCCATTCCCGAATATCTCTGTCCGGATTGGGGAATGTACGGTAGGTATAATCAAAGACCTTCTTAAACAAGGTCCAATATGCATCGTCACTGGTGCGGCAATACATCAAAAGATTTGTATACATTGCTTCTGAGTGGACCCACCAAAGCTTACTGCCCCAATCATCCAGCACAAGCTTCATCTGCGGTTCCTCTGCCGCTTCTCCGACCTCATACACTGTATTTAGGCCATCACAGGGGATAAAATGGTAGAGTCCTCCCCACTGTTCATCCCAGCCCAAGGCCATCGTACTTTTCACGATCTGCTTGATTTGCGGAAGTGCGCTATCATCTTTCAGGATCTGCACCGCTTCCATTTGGAACCACATATCTTCCAGCGTATGTCCGGGATTGATGTGCTGACCAAAAAGATGCGCAGGAAAATCGCCGTCTGCATACTTAAATTCGTGTATCAGGTGATTTGCATCCTGAAACACCTCAAACACTTCCCGATGGCACTGTCCAACCCGCTCCTGTAACAGCTTTGCATACCGGGGATCAAACTGCTCTGCCGCTTTATAAAGCTCACAGCAGACATTTGTGAGGATCATCGGCTTGGCATGAGAACGGTAGGCCGGCGTGACGGGATACGGAAGAGAACGGAAATTACCGGACTGATAGCGCTCCCAAACGGAATCGCCCAGACGCTTAGCAAACTCCCATGCCGCTTCATCCTTTGCCGCAAGGGCATAGGCCGCAAAGCCCATAACCACGAAGCAGTCTGCCGAAATACTCAGGTCATAGCCCTCATGGTCTCCCACATGCTTGGGTTTTCCCTCTGCATCCATTAGGAAGATGCATCGATAATCCTCCGGCCCTAAAAGAACGTGCTCCAGTAAAAAATTCTTGCCATTTTCCGCATACTGCAGAAATGTCTGTCTCTGTTCCTGAGAGAACATCGTACTTTTCATCATAGAAAGCTTGGAAAACATCCAAAGGAAACGCCCCTGAGACCAAGTATATTTATCTGTAGAAACCAGCCTGCTGCCATCGTTTGTGAAGCAATTCAGATAGCCGCCGTTTTCCTGATCCAAGCACCGAGGCATCCAAAAGGACAACAGATTGTCCGTCAGCTCCTGCTTAAAGAAGGACAGATATTCCTTCGCATCTAAACTATCTGTCACCATACCATTTCCTCTCCCTGTAAAAACACCTTTTTTACCGCGATATCGGCACCAAAAATAACAATATCTGCGTCATATCCGATCGCAATGCATCCTTTGTTATGAAGACCCATTATTTTGGCCGGTGTTTGTGTGACCATTTTAACACAATCCGCCAAAGGAATCCCAGCTGCATAACAAGTCCTTACCAGTCTGTCCGCTGTAGCAACACTTCCGGCAAAAGCCGATCTATCCAGCAGCTTTGCTACACCGTCCTCCACAATACAAGGAACACCGCCAATGTCAAATGCGCCGGTTTGTTCCAATCCGGCAGCACGCATAGCATCTGTAACCAAAACCAATCGGTCTGCACCTTTTAATTTATATGCCAGACGCAAAAGTGAATAGGGTAAATGGCATCCGTCTGCAATCAGCTCTGCGCATACGTCGTCTCTTAGATAGGTCGCCTCCACCACGCCGGCAATACGGAAGCCTGCTTCTCTGCGGATGGTGGATGTGCAGGAATATAAATGGGTAATGAGACGGCATCCTTGCTGCGCAGCCGCTTCCATTTCCGCGCAAGTAGCATCGGTATGGGCAGCGGAAGGAATCACGCCATCCGCAAGCAGCGCATGTAAGAACTGAAAATCCGGATCTAATTCCGGGGCATAATCCCAGCGGGCAATTTTGTGCTTTGAAAGGATCTTCTGATATTCCTCTGCCAGTGGCTTTCTAAGCACTTTTCCATTTTGTGCACCCGTCTGCGCAGGTGAAAAATAAGGTCCCTCTAAATGGATACCTGCAAGCATAGGCATCTGCTTTTGCGCCTCTTCGATGGCACAGACTGCTTTCTCCAGTGCATCGAAATCTGCCGAAAGCGCAGTTGGAAATAACGTTGTGGTTCCGTGCTGCAGATGCAATTTGGCAGCGCAGAGCACACCTTCAACATCCCCATCACTGAAATCTGCGCCGCCACCGCCGTGGCAATGCAGATCAATAAAGCCGGCAGTTACATAATTGCCCTCAGCATCAACTTCTTGGTCGAAAGACATCTGCGTACCGATCGAGGCAATGGTTTTCCCGTCTAAAAACAGATCTACTTTTTGAAAAACACCGTCTATCAGTACATTTCCGTTTTTGATTCGGGTAATCATAGCTTTTACTCCTCCGTAAGATACTTGCCGCTGTCTGCATCGCAGTACAGGATAGCCGCGCTATGTGTCCGCATAATGCTTGCCGGGCAATTCTCCGAAATAGGACCGTATACTGTATTCTTAACTGCCTCCGCCTTCGTTGCGGCAGGCACAACGCAGAATAAATATTTCGCTGCCAGTAAAGAAGGGATCGTAAGTGTAATCGCGTGGGTAGGCACATCATCAATGGTCTGGAAGCAGCCGTCATTGACCTGCTGATTCCTGCACATTTCGTCCAGCTGTACTACCTTGACAGCCTTTTTATCCTCAAACTCTGCTACCCAAGGGTCATTAAAAGCGATATGGCCGTTTTCGCCGATACCCAAGCACACAACATCCACAGGATACTTCTGCAAAATCTCTGAATAGCGCGCACATTCTGCCTGTGCATCCTCTGCTGCACCGTGAATATAGTGAACACTCTTAAAATTCTTATGGCTAAAAATGTGGTCATTCAAATATGTGCCAAAGCTCTGTGCGCTCCCTTCCGGAAGTCCCACGTATTCGTCCATATGCATAGCATTGACCTTGCTCCAGTCAATACGATCACTGTTTAGCAGACTCTGCAGCATCTCATTTTGAGAAGGAGCTGCCGCGAAAATCATATTGATGTAGCCCTTTTCCGCAATGATCTCTGCAATCACCTTTTCGGCATCTGCGGCCGCCGCCGCGCCCATCTCCTGACGCGTGGTATATTTTTTTATTGTAAGCTGATCACGCTTGTATTGTTCTAACATAAAAAATCCCTCCAAGTAGTATCTTGTATTTTTATTCTAATATTAAAATCCGGAGAAAAATAGTTATATTTTTGTATATTTTTTACTGTGGTTGTCTTTTTTTGCTTTTTATGCTATACTACTTACAAAAAGGGGGCGGCTCTTTTGAATAAAAATGTGAGAATCCATCATACAGGCTTTAATACCCGATATAATACATGGCATACGATCAACCGAAATATGATCATGTACATCCATTCCGGCAGCGGAAGCATCGTAGACCGGGAGAAAAACTATCCCCTCGCGCCGGGATGCCTTTGCTTTGTCGGTGCAAACCGCTTTTACTATACGCTTCCGGATCGTCCGGAAGCATATGACCGCAGCAAGGTCTTTTTGTCCAACCACGATCTGGATAAAGTTCTTGACCTATTCCCGGAAGATCTACAGATGAAAAGCCTTTTTACCCCCAATTCTATGGTATATGCGCAAGTACCCCCCAAGACCGCACAGCAGATCTGCGGGATCTTCGATGACCTTGCAATGTACGAAGATCGGGATTATTATCACAATGCCCTTGTAACCAGTCACTATATCAAGCTGTTGATCCTGCTCAACGAATATGCCACAAATACAGTTTTCCCGATTTCCGGTATGGTGCAAAAAGCAACAGAATATATAAACAGTCACATTCACGAGCACCTGACCATTGACGAAATTTGTTCCGTGCTGCACATAAGCAAATACTATTTCTGCAAAAAATTCAAACAATCTACCGGTCTAACTGTCATGAGCTACATCCTGATGACCCGTATCATTTCCGCAAAAAATATGCTGGAAAATTCTGATTTGGCCATTGGAGAAATCAGCAGTCGATGCGGCTTCAGCAGCCAGTCCTACTTTTGCCGCGTATTTAAGGACGAATCCGGTATGACGCCCTTACAGTACCAAAAAAGTCTGTTACAAAAGAAATAGCAAACCAGCCGCCAATGTAGGCGGCTGGTCTTAATTTTACATACACAGATTAGGGAATGCAGCTTTTTACTTCATAGCCATCTATCAGTTCCGCTTGCATAACCTTTGTCAGCTTGCAACTGCTCAAGCATACGCCGGAATCGTTGGAGTGGTAATAGGCAACCAGAAAATAGTCATCACCCGCAAATATAGCAGGATAGCAATAGGCATTGGCAGGATCGTCTTCTAACATATATCCTTCCGGAAAGGTTCTTCCCCCATCACGGCTCACTAAGCACACAAACGGTGTCCTCGCCCAAAGCTTCTTCCCTGTTTCTGCCGTTTCCAGCTCAATACGTCCACAATATCTCGGCTTCGGATTAAAAATTGCAACGGTTGCAGCACCAACTTTTTTTACTTGCATTGGCGAATCCGGCCCCGTAAACAGCTCGCTGCCGCAAGGCGTTGTCCAAGTCGCTCCATCGTCTTGGGAATACATCATAAACTGGCTGCCGGAACGGGTTCTGGCCCAAGCCCAAAGGCTCTCATCCGAAAACTGGAAAAGGCCGCTCTCCTGTAAGCCGGTAGTACTGTTAGGAAAAGGATGGTACACTGGCTCCCCCAGCTTTTTCCACGTTTTTCCATCATCCTCGGAGCAGAAAATGCACTGCACGGAATATCCGCTGTCCGGACGCACGTGCAAATTGGCAGGGAACAGAATATTTCCATTTTGCAGGCGCACGACGCGGTCGTTATTAACTACATAGTAGCCTTCGTCACAGCAGACCGTCTCTTCATACCAGGAATCTCCCTCATCTGCAGAACGCGCTAAATGCAATCGGCACAGACCGTCCGTTTTTCGCAAGAAAAACAGACCTAAATCGCCATTTTCCATGCGTAACAGGGATACGCTCATGATATTTGCATCTTGGGCACGCGGCTGCATCAGCACACGACGCTCTGACCAGGTTTCTCCCTCATTGGCGGAATAAATGGCTACAAGCTGTGCCCAATCATGATCGCCGCCGGAAGTGGCATACTCCGTATAGGCGAACATGATCCGCCCATCCTTCAAGCGGATAAACGCGCCCTCACCATTTCGCTTTACCCGTTCATCGGTCGGCAAAAAGAATACTTGTCTGCCAATCTTTTTCATCATATCCTCCCGTCACAGCACATCGACCGTGCAGCACTTGGAACGATCCAACCGCCGACTCCAGTGCATCTTCATCTTATTCCCATCAACAACCTTTTGCAGCGCCAATTCATTTTGGTTGATATCGTCCAGCATTTCCCGGATCGCATCCTGCGCACCTGCATCGTCTCCGCTCTGTGTAAGCTCCAGCGCTTTTGCAAGTGTCAGCACATACTGACTATGCATTTTTAGTATTTGCCAATCTGCGCTCCACGGAGCGTCTGCGCCGCAATACTTGTCAATGATCGGGGCGAATTCTGCAACACATTGCTCCAAATCCCGGTAATTCTGACATAATTGACCATCAATTTTTGCCCCACGCCCGTGAGATGGGCCTTCATAAATCGCAAATTGGCAAGAAATCGTTTGCATATATCGGCGCACCAGCATTCCGTCCGGACCAAAAGCAGACAGATAATATGCATTCGCCATTTGCTCGTAATCACAGTTTTTGTCCCACAAAGCTGCTGCCATCGTTTTCATCGGCAGCGCCGTAGGAAAGAAACAGCGCTGCAACTGACAGCTGACCATTCCATTCAGCCCCATATCAGAAAGGCCTTTCATATCCTCGAACACATTTTTCGCGCAGGCTTCATAGCCGGGATCATTGAAATGGGCATACATCAGATGATAGTCATAAATAAAGCTATCGCCCGCAAACCCCTTTTGCCACTGCCGAAGCTGAGCGAGATTCAACGCCAGGGAAGCGGCAAAATCCAGTTTATTACGCCGATACTCCGGCAATTCCCCATCAAAATGCAGATGCTCCCCGTAGTTTTGTCCGTAGTTACGGGTAATGGGCGCAAACATCAAAACAAACCGGTCGGGGTTGTTGAGTTTATATTTTTGCGGTGCCCATAAAAGATCCACATAAATCAGAAACACAATTTTTGTATTGATCTTTCGGGCAGTCAGTGCCTCGTCCAACTCGTTGAGCATAAGTACATACCAATCCGCAGGAAGCATCTGTGCGCAAGCTTCACATTCGCAATGGTTGTTGGTACCGTCCGCCAGCCAAAAATGCAATAGATCGATATGAGGATTTTCCTCGCAGTGATCTACGATGGCATCTATCATCCGTTTCCGTACCTCGGACTGAGAGTAGCACAGATTGGTAAACATAGGAATGTTCTTCCATAATGTGCGTTTCCCATCGATCTGCGCCAAAAATTTCCGTGTTTCTTCCGGGACAGTCTCCGGATCTACTGCGCTCCAGCTTGTGCCATCCATCCCGAAGGGCTCATTGGTCCACCCGTGACCGGTTTTATGGTACAAGATGCCCCGTTTCGCAATTTCCTTTTCCAAAGCTCTTCGCATAGCAATCACATCGTCCCGGCTGATAGGCGTAGGCTGCAAATAAGGATTGCTTTTGTGATTATACCATCTTCTAAAAAACACGACCGGCTCAAAATGCTCTATAAAATAGGCATTCATTCCGATTTTGGGAAGAAAATCGATCATTTCTGCAGCATTTTCGTAGGATACCGCACCTTCCATACATACGCCCCGATGCCGGTAGCTGGCTTTTTCCTGAATCTGTATATGGTCGCAGGAAATTTCTTTTTGGGGAATTCGCTCTCCCTCAACGCCGGGACGCACCCAATCACAGCCCAGCTCTTTTAATAAGCGGTAAACCGCAATCAAAACGCTCCGTTCATTGGACCCGGATATATAGCCACCACCATTTTCTATCTTTATCGCGATGACATCATCCAAAGAGGGATTCTCTACAGCGGGCACTTCTGTGCAAAAACTTGGATCTTTGCCCACCCAAATAACCGGTACAGCGGTATCCGTCACAGCATCCGTCGGAAAAATCTCCACAGATAGCGCAGGATCCATTCTTTTGAGATACCGACCAAGTTCCTCGGCAGCATAGGCTACCGTCGGGTGCTTTCCTATCCTTCCCAAGCAGATTCTGCGACTGTCCATAATGCTCTTCCTCTCACAAATTCGGATTTCTCGGTTCCCATCCTTTGTTGTCTTTTGGTGTATCATTTACCAAAGACTCCTGAAAATCCTTCATATATGCATCCATACGCTGTGACAGATCTTCTGCGCCTTCGGTGCAGCGGTCTGTTTCCTTTCTGTAGGTAAAGACCTCCATCGCATATGCCGCGCAGTCCTTACAGCCGCACTTGCCGCAATTCTTGCCGGGCAGCATTTTTTCTATATCTTTCACGCTTTTATTTAATGTCTTTTCGGAATATCTACCGGCAAACCATACTATAAGCCAGTTGAAACCAAAGGATAAAAGCAGAATAAAAGCAGTCACACATACTGCAGCAATTGCAATATAACCCCAAGGATTCATAGACCATTCTCCTTATTATTGTATCATTCTTTCATTTTCCGCAGAAACGATTTGCACGCGCAGCTTTCCAGCCGTATTAATAATAAACCAAAAGCTCACTGCAATCAAGAGCATCATAAGCGCTGTTAAAAGCAGCATAGGCTTATAGGTGCCGCATGCATCAAAAATCAAGTTGGCAACCGGTGTACCAAAGGCATAGCCGGCTGTATTTACGGAAACAAATATGCCCACCATTTTGGAAAAATCCTTTTCTCCGAACATATCCGCAGCAATTAAGGGAACCATTACCGTTTCCAGTGGCAGTGCCAAGGAGGAAAGCGCGCCCCAAGCAACTGCATTTGCAATGCCAAGGGTACTGTTCCCGGAAAAGGCCAACGCCAAAAAAGAAAGCACACCAAACATTTCGCAAATCAGCAGTGTCTTTCGCAATCCCAGTTTATCATAACTGACACCGGCAAGCAACTTTGAAATGCACAAAACCACAGAATGGACACTCAATACGGTTGCCACAATGCCCTTATCGATCCCCACATCGCCGAGATGCGCCGCCGCAATACCGTTAATGCCCTGCAGGCTCATTCCCGTCAGGAACACACATACCGTTGCTGCATAGAAAAAGGGCTTGCGGATCGCCTCGGAAAGGGATATTCCCTCCCATTTTTTGCCTTTATGTCCTTTTTTCGGGACATTGGGAGATGTGGCAGCAGAAGGCTCGCGGATAACAAGAACGACAACAATACCAACGATCAGCAGCAAGAACGCCACTAAGTTGTAGGCATTGCGATAGCCGAAAGCGTTGCCTTCCTCGTAGATCATCGGTGTTACGATTTGCGCCGCCAAAGCGCCGCCAAGACCGTTGGCACACAGAATGAGACCACTCATCATTCCCCGGTTCTCACTAAACCAGCGGTTGACCAAGTAGCTGGCCATTGTCGTTGTTGTCCAAGCGAGACCAATACCAAGGAAGCATCCGCCTATATAGAAAACCCAAACCCGGGTAGCATTTGCGTAAATCAGGGTGGACACGATCAGGCAGAAAAAGCCTGCGCCCACTAATTTTTTGGCACCAAATCGCTGAATCAGCGCGCCAAAGAAAAGGTTCACAACCGCAGTTGCAATATATCTGCAACTGTCGTTAATAGAAAATAGACTTCTCTTAATGCCAAGCGCCTCGGTAATTGCAGAGAGGTAAACACTTTTGTTGCTGCTACAAAAGCCCAGGCAGATGAAGATCATAGAAAAGCAGGAGGCCATTACGGCAACCTTTATGAGGGTTTGTTTTTTACTCGATGTCAGATTCATAGGTACGTTCCTTTCCGTCCGCTTAGAATCCACAAAAATACAATTCCCGCCCGCCATAAGGCGGGCGGGAACCTGAATTTGATCAACTTGTGCGTTTATTCAGAATTATTTGCCGTGATTTGCAGGATTGGTCCAGTAGGAGTTGAACAGGTAAGTGCTGATGCCGTCGTACTCCAGGTTGAAGTCACCATGGAAAGCCCACTCGACGTTAACGGGGTGCAGGAATACAACTGCGCAGTCGTCAACCATCTGGTTAGCCAGCTCATACCACTTGTTCATGTACTCCTCGGAGCCAACGACCATGCCCTGCAGCTCCTTGAGCAGAGCGTCCTTCTCTGCGCCCAGGTAGTCATCGTTCATGATGGTAGCGGACAGCAGAGTGGGGGTGTTGTTCAGAGAGGGAGCGGTGTAGTAGATATCCCATGCATTGCTCTTGTCGGTGTAGAAGTCCTTAGTTGCACCGGACTCCAGCATAGTTACCTCATAGTTAATACCGGCAGCGGTGAAGTAATCGGCCAGCAGGGTAGCAACGTTCGCATAAGCAGAGCCCAGAGCCAGCTGTACCTTCTCGCCCTTGTAGCCGGCAGCAGCCAAATACTGCTTAGCCAGTGCTACATTGTCTTCGCCCATGTAGTCAGCCTTTTCAAAGACATCGGTGTAGTAGACTTCGTCAACTGCGGGGCAGAAGCCGCCCTTGGTGAATTCGCCGTCGGTCATGTAGCTGACGAACTCGGGGATGTCGATAGCAGCCATCATAGCCTTACGCATATTCACGTTTGCTGTAACGCCATTACCGCGGGTGTTCATAAAGAACACGTTACCGGTGGTCTGGGTCTTCTTCAGGGTCTTGATGCCGGCAGCCTGCAGCTGAGCAGCGAAATCAACGGGGCAGTCAGCGAACAGATCGTACTGGCCGTCCATCAGTGCCAGAGTAGAGGTGCTGGCTTCGGTATTTGCGTGGAAGGTGATGGTATCTAAGTATGCCTTCTTGGGAGCAGCATAGCCGGTGTAGCCTTCTTCGACGGGGATATAGTCATCAAAACGAGCAACAGAAACAGAAACACTGTCAACCAGTTCAGTGAACTTGTAGGGACCGGTGCCGATTGCGTCTGCAACATCAACGATGAAGTTGCCGCTCTCGTTGCTGTACTCCTCAGCGATTTCCTTGGGCATAACGCCGATCAGGGGGTTAACGCTGGCGATGTAGTACATAGTCTTCTCGGCGTACTCCTTGAAGGTGATGGTAGCAACACCGTCCTCGATCTTAACGTCCTGAATGTAGCCGGCGACGAACTCTCTGGGGCTCTTGTGAACAGCGCGCTGAATGGAAGCGACAACGTCCTCGATCTCAACGGGAGAACCGTCGTGGAACTTGAGGCCTTCGCGGACCCACAGCTTAAGGGTCAGCTGGTCTTCGGACAGCTCAAAATTACAAACGTTGGGACGGATGTTACCCTCTGCATCTCTGGTCAAAGGAGCTTCGTATACCAGGTTGGTGTACATATAGTACCAGGTACCGGTAGCCTTTGCGGGGTCCAGACGGGTGGGCTTAGCGTAAACGCAGAAGTCCAGGTGACCGCCGTATTTTGCTTCTTCGGAGATGCCGGGGTCGACGGGATCGGTGGGGTTGGTGGGGTTGGTGGGATCAGTAGGCTCGGTCGGGTCTGTAGGACCGAAGCATGCAGCCAAGGAGAGAACCATTGCGATTGCCAGTAACAGTGCAAGCAGTTTTTTCATTTTGTTTTCCTCCATAATCATTTTTTCAGTTTCTTCACACCGAAGCACAAAGATAACTGTTATATAAAAACCATCTGTCTGCTGACCGGGCATAAAGATGATTTTTACCGGGGTAACTACGCACAAGGATCAAAAATATCAGCATTATTTATTTGTGCCGGCGCACAGGTGGCAAGCTACCTTATGTCCGTTTCCGAAATCCACCACCGGAGGTGCGGACTTACATTGCTCGGTTGCATAAGGACAGCGGGTGTGGAAGCGGCAGCCAGCCGGGGGATTTACCGGACTGGGAATATCGCCTTCCAAGATAATCCGGTCAGATCTGTCCCGCTTTCCCACCTTGGGGATCGCAGACAAAAGTGCTTTCGTATAGGGGTGCTGGGGATCGTTAAAGATGTCTTCTTTTGTGCCGATCTCTACGACCTTGCCTAAATACATGATCGCAACGCGGTCACAAATATGTTCAATGACCGAAAGGTCGTGAGAGATGAACAGGTAGGTAAGCTTCAGCTCATCCTGCAGATCGGCAAGCAGGTTCAGAACCTGCGCACGGACAGAAACGTCCAGTGCGGAAACCGCCTCGTCACAGACAAGAAGCTGAGGCTTTGTTGCCAGCGCCCGGGCAATGACGATTCTTTGCCGCTGACCGCCGGAAAACTCATGGGGATACCGGTCAATATAGGAGGGATCCAGACCGACCTGCTCCATTAATTCCACGACGTGCGCCATACGGGCGGCCTTGTTCGGATAGAGCTTACTGATGATCATGGGCTCTTCGATGATCTTTCCTACCTTCATACGGCCATCCAAGGCGCTGTAGGGGTCTTGGAAGACGATCTGCATATGTCGGCGGATCTTCCGCAACTCTTTCTTGCCCATATGGGTGATGTCAACGCCGTCATAGACGATCTTGCCCTTGGTAGGCTCAATGAGACGAAGGACCGTTCTCAGCAGCGTACTTTTACCGCAACCGGATTCGCCGGCAATACCGAAGGTCTCTCCCTCGTATACCTCGAATTCCACATCGTCTACAGCCTTAACATATTCCTTTTTCTCAAAAAACCATTTTTTGATTGGGAACCATTTCACTAAACCCGTGATTTGGAGGAGTGCTTTTTTGTCATTATGTACCATTATTTCTCCTCCTCTTCATAGCGGAAGCAGCGAACCTTATGGCCACCGCCCAAATCACAAAGTCCGGGCTTTTGGGCGTGACATTTTTCCGTGGCATATTTACAACGGGGCGCAAATACACAGCCTGTGGGGAATTTTCCTGCAGGCGGAACCACGCCGGGGATCATTTCCAGTCTTCCGGTCTCGCCGAACTTGGGAAGCGTTCCCAGTAGACCGTCTGTGTAGGGATGCTTAGGATTTTCAAATAGATCGTCTGCGACAGCTTCCTCTACCACTTCGCCGCAGTACAGGACAATCACACGGTCGCACATTTCGCTGACAACGCCAAGATCGTGGGTAATAAAGGCGATGGATGTTCCCATCTCCTTTTGCAGATTCCGCATCAGATCCAACACCTGCGCCTGAATGGTCACGTCCAGCGCTGTGGTAGGCTCATCGGCAATCAGCAACTCGGGCTGACAAGCCAGTGCCATTGCAATCATTACTCTCTGGCGCATACCGCCGGAAAGCTGGTAAGGGAACTCCTTCATTCTCTGCTCCGGCAAAGGAATACGCACCATACGGAGCATTTCGATACCCTTTTCCCATGCCTCGGACTTGGATAAGCCCTGATGCTGCATAAAGGTTTCGATCAGCTGATCGCCAATGGTAAATACCGGGTTTAGACTGGTCATGGGCTCCTGGAAGATCATAGAGATCCGGTTGCCACGGATGGCCTGCATCTGCCGCTCGGACAGCTTTAAGATCTCCTTATCCTGCAGCTTGATGCTGCCGCCGAAGCGGGCAGGCGGGCTTTGCAGCAGACGCATAATGGACAGCGATGTTACGCTTTTGCCACAACCGGATTCGCCCACGATGCCAAGGGTCTCGCCCTTATAAATGTCGAAGCTGATGCCGTTTAGAATTTTGACAGAGCCACGGTCATTATCAAACCAAAGCTCCAGGTCTTTTACCTGTAGAGTTACTTCTCTCTCCATAAACCGCACCCCCTTATCTCAGCTTGGGATCCAGCAGATCCCGGACGCCGTCACCAAGAAGGCTGAAGCCGAAGACAGCAATACAAATTGCCAGCGCAGGGTAGAATACCAAATGCGGTGTGCCGAACATAAAGTTCTGTCCTTCATAAACCATGCCGCCCCAACTGGGGATCAGGGGACTAAGACCAAGACCCAGATAAGAAAGGGAGGTCATAGACAGAACAGAGCCTGCAAGACCGGAGGAGAAACGCACGATTAGGTAAGAGCTACAAGCAGGAAGGATGTGCAGACCCACCGTACGCAGGTCGCTGGCGCCCATCGCCTTTTCACTCTCGATGTACTCCTTCTCACGCAAAGATAAAACCTGATTTCTGACCATTCGGGCAGTACCGGGGATGGCACTTATAGACATGGCAACGATCAGATTGATCGTACCTGCGCCAAAAATCGACACCATCATTAAGCACAGCAGCAAATTAGGGATGGTAGAAAAAGCATCCAAAATACGCATCAAGAATTTTTCCGCCTTGGAGTAGTAACCACAGATCAGACCTAGAATCGTACCGGCAATGGTAACAAGGGTTTGAACACCTAATGCTACGATCAGGGTCGTTCGGGAGCCATAGAGGATACGCGACAGCATATCGCGACCGTAAAGGTCTGTGCCGAGGATATGTTCTGCACTGGGCGGCTTTTTAACGTTAAGAACGTTGATTTTCTCCGGATCGTAGTCCGTAAGCAGCGGTGCAAAAATCGCGCCAAAGAGCACAACAGCAATGATCGCGCCACCGATGATCAAGCGTCCGTACTTCTGCAAAAAGCGAAGCGGTTTTAATCGTCTCATTTTCATAATATCCTCCTCCCCTTATTCATACTCGATTCTAGGATCCAGAATCTTATAGAAAATATCCAGCAGCAAATTCACGCCTAAGCAGATCAGCGCTGTAAACAGAACGATGGCCTGTTCCTGATTGTAGTCACGCTGTGTCAGGGAGCTAACCGCCAGGGTACCCATACCGCGAATACCGAAGACGCGCTCTGTAACCGCAGAGCCGCCCAACATACTGGCAATGGAGTAAGCGATACTGGTAGCCACGATAGACAGCGTGTTTTTCAGGGCATGCTTATAGAAGATCTTTCTGCGGGGAAGACCCTTTGCCTTGGCAGTGCGGATATAGTCCTGATTGAGAACATCCAGCATTGTGGAACGGGTTAGTCTTGCAAGGCTTGCCACGTGGTGAAGGCCAAGAGATATACTGGGCAGAGCCGCAAAATATACCGCGTTCCAAAAACCGTTCTTTTCTATGTACTCATAACCCAGTATAGGGAACAGGTCCATTTTATAAGCCACAAAATAACACAGCAGCAAGCCCCAGCAGAAGGTCGGGATGGTCATAGATGCCATGGATGTAGAGGTAACAAAATAATCAAGCAGCGAATTTCTGTGGGTCGCAGAAAGCACGCCTACCGGGATCGCGATCACAACAGTAATGATGGTCGCCATAATCGTAATCAAGATCGTCGGTTCCCAAACATTCAAAATCGCCTGCATAACCGGTTTGTGCGATACATAAGACTCGCCCCAGTCACCTTTCAAAATACCTCCAACATAACGAAGATATTGCTCCCAAATTGGATCGTGGAAGCCAAGCTCTTCCTCCAACTGGTAAATCTCCTCCGGTGTATACTCCTCGCCCTCTATCATCGCGTAGACCGGGCTACCGGGAACTAACCGCATCAGACAGAATACCAGTGTCAGCACAACAGCCAACGTTGGTATCAGCAGAAGGATTCTTTTAATTGCATACTTAACCATTTATTCCTCTCCTTTTTGGGTTTCTCCTGAGACACGCCACAAAGGTATGTCTCCGCTCTTCATATTGCGCTTTCCCATTATTTATGGTGAATACGCACAAATACGGGTGACATTTCGCCGCTTCTTTGTGGCTATATTCATAGCATAAAGAACACAGGGCGTGTTTGTCAAGCACGCAAAAGCGAGTACGCAAAGTCGTCGTATCTCATTCGCAAGATTGTCGCCACCGCGTCAAAAACAGGGCTTGCTTTTGCTTTTTTGTGTAGAAAAATTGCATCTACTCTCTTTTAATTGTCCTTTTCCCACGCGCCACACACAGTTGACAAAATAATGGTATGCTATTCTTGCAAACGACAATCTTGCAACATAATAACGGCAAGTTTGCGGTATCTGTAACAGCTCCTTGACGAGTGCAGCAAAAGGAAGTATGCTTTATTTATCAAGTAGTAACGAAAGAGGGGTATTTCCTATGGATAACCTTACACGACTTCCTGCTTTTCCCCTGATCACCCACGATCCTATGTTTTCCATTTGGAGCAATGCCGATGTTCCCACAGCAGAAGACCCCATTCACTGGAGCGGCACAAAGAAAAAGCTTCGGGGCGTTATCATCATTGACGGTGTGCGATACCGTTTCTTAGGTCGTCCTACTTGCAAAACGATGCCACTGATCTCTTCCCGCGTTACCCCCCTGTCTACAATTTATGTTTTTCAGGCCGCAGGCGTACAGCTCACATTAAAATTTACCTCTCCCCTGCTAACAGACGATTTGGATATTCTTTCCACCCCCATCAGCTTTATCTCTTGCGATGCCGTATCTGTGGATGGAAAAGTCCACGATATCACAGTGGAGTTTTGGACATTTGCGGATTTTTGTCACGCCGGCGAGTACGAGCCGCCGGTGCGGATAGATTTTTACAGTGACGGTGTGCTCAATTACGGCTATATGGGAAGTCTGCAGCAAAATATTCTCGGTGGCAGCGGCGACCAGGTCAGCTGTGATTGGGGCTACCTGTATCTTGCATCTGAGGATACGGTCGACGAGGCACCGGAGCGTATCGATATTATGCTTCGTCACAAAAAGCAAGCCTTTGGCGAACTTCACACACTGCTATTAATCGGCTATGACGACATTGCGTCTATCAACTATTTTGGTCGCATTCTGCCCGCCTACTATCAAAGAAACGGTAAGACCATCACGCAGGCGCTCCGGGAATTTTATGACCAGCGCCACGAGCTTCTCGCCCGCTGCGAAAAATTTGACAAGGCTTTGTTAAAAGAAGCTGAAGAAAAGGGTGGAGAGGACTATGCGCTGATTGTGAGTGCCGCCTACCGGCAGACGATCGCCGCTCATAAACTTGTTGCAGATACAGACGGAACATTGCTTTTCATTTCCAAGGAGAATGATTCCAACGGCTGCGCCGCCACTGTTGATGTCAGCTATCCCTCTGTGCCGCTGTTTTTAATGTACTGCCCGGAGCTGGTTCGCGGCATGCTGCGACCCATCTTTAAGTTCTCAAGAATGCCTATCTGGACATATGATTTCGCCCCCCACGATGTGGGCCGATACCCTATTTTGACAGGTCAGGTTTACGGTGCCCGCCAACGAGCCAAGAATCAAGCTATGGGCACTGTACATCCCCCCTACTATCTCTATCCCGCCACAGCAGATGCCTATCTCCTACACAGGCAGATGCCCGTAGAAGAAAGCGCAGATATGCTGCTGATGATTGCCGCCTGTGGAAAAGCTGACGGAGATTATGCCTTAGCAAAGGAAAATCTGGATCTTTTGGAGCAGTGGTGTCGGTATTTGCAGGAATTTGGCGATGATCCCGGAGAGCAGCTCTGTACCGACGATTTTGCCGGGCACTTGGCGCACAATGTCAATCTCTCCGCCAAGGCGATTATGGGCATTGCCGCCTTTGGACAGATCTTACAAGCCTTGGGCTATCCCGAAAAAGCAGCGTCTTATTTCCAGCAGGCAAAGGAAATGGCGCAAAGCTGGCTCATTCGTGCCGATGCCGGCGGCTATACCCGCCTTGCCTTCGGCGCAGACGGCTGGAGTATGAAATACAACTTGGTTTGGGATAAGCTTTTGGGCTTCCACCTGATCCCGGATGCTTTCTACGAAAAGGAGCTTGCCAGCTATCTGCCTCGTATGGAGCGTTACGGACTCCCACTGGATTCCCGGGCGCCCTATTCGAAAACCGATTGGATTCTATGGACTGCCGCCATGGCAACAGACGAAGACTTTTCCAAATTTATTGCGCCTATTGCCGATTACTTGCGGGAAACGGATACAAGAGTCCCCTTCTCGGATTACTACGACACGGAAACGGGACGCTATGAAAAGTTTATTGCCCGCAGTGTCCAAGGCGGTCTGTTTATGCCGCTGCTGATGGACCGGTGGGCAACACGGTAAAACATATTCTTCTATCATTTTATGAGGTGGAAATACTATGAAAAAACACATTGTATGTTTGGGCGATTCCAACACGCACGGCTCTTGCGCAGATCCCAAAGACTCCGCTGACGGAACTCGACGCTTTAACGAAGAAGAACGCTGGCCTTGCAGATTACAAAAGCTGCTGGGAGATGACTATTTGGTTTTGGAAGAAGGAATGTCCGGCAGAACAATGGTCTCTACAGACCCGCTGACAGAGGGAATCCCAGCCTTGGATGTGATTTATCCCATTTTAATGACCCATGAGCCGGTGGATCTTCTGATCATCATGTTGGGCACTAACGATACCAAGGATCGCTTTGGACTCAGTCCCGCCTGTATTGCGGCGGGAATGGATCGACTTTTAAACAAAGCCAAGGCTATCCCCTGCTGGGGAACACACGCGCCTAATATTTTGGTCATCTGCCCGCCCCACATTGGAAAAGAAATGGCAGATGGTCCCATCGGTCCTATTATGGGCGTACATTGCGCTGAGAAATCCGCCCAACTGGCAGTGTGTATGGAGCCGGTCGTAAAAGCACAAGGCTTCGCCTTTTTGGATGCGGAAGGAATTGCCGAGATCAATCAGATCGACTACACCCATTTGACCCGCAAAGGACATGCAGATCTAGCAAGTCATCTGGCGCAGATAATTCCCACCCTTATCTAAATAGCATTCACTTTTTTGCAGTATAGGAGGTGCTTATGTTCAATATCTGTCAATTTTGTGAAGAATACGGGTTTATCTCCGAAGCAACAACTCACTTTTCTGCCGAGTATCAAAAGCTTACTGCAAACGCAGATACCTACGCTGTCTTCTGCACCCAGCTTCAAGCTTACAGGGATGACCTTGCCTTCGACCATCTTCCTGCACTGGAGAAACTGCATACACTTGCAGAGGCCATCGGTATCCACAAATACACGATGGAAATGCTGTACATATTGTGTTTATTGCCTGATCTAAAAATACACTATCAGTGCGAAGGCATCCCCTTGCAGTACTTTGACAGCTTTGCAAATAATCTAAAGGCTTACGCAGAAAGTTGCCACAAAACATACGGTGTATGGGGCACAAATATTGCCTGGTGGCTCATGGATTTCTTTAAGCTAAAGCTTTTTTCTATTGGTCGGCTTCAGTTCCGTCGGCGCAAATTCCGCAAGAATACAGGCCCATATACTCAAGGCACCTATTACGTCGACATCCATATTCCCGGTGGTGCACCGCTTACTTCCGAGCTATGTGCCGCTTCCTACGCGGAGGCCGCAGATTTTTTCCGGCAACGCTACGGTATGGAAAAGATCCTGTTTGGCTGTCACTCCTGGATTATTTCTCCAGAGATAAAAGCCATTCTCCCGGAAAAATCCAATATTCTTGCCTTCGGCCGCCATTATACCGTTTACGAAACACGCATGGATCCCAATAGCAGCGCTGTCAGCTTTATCTTTAATATCCCCGGTGTTCCTGCGGATCTGGACTCCCTACCGGAAGCTACCAGTCTGCAAAAAGCAATTAAACAGCATCTTAAAGCCGGAAAAACCATCAATACCGCCTTCGGTATTATGGACTATGATAAATGTAAGGAGGAACTTCGATGAAAATTACATTTATGGGTGCCGGCAGCACCGCCTTCCTGAAAAATGTTTTGGGCGACGCTATGCTATGCCCTTCTCTGCAAAACGCAGAATTTGCCCTTTATGACATTGATGCGCAAAGATTAAAGGATTCCCAGCTTGTAATTGAGGCTATGAATCACAGCTTCAACGAGGACCGCGCAAAGGTCGTCTCCTATCTTGGTGTTGAAAACCGCAAAAACGCTCTGCGGGGCGCGGATTTCGTTATCTGTGCCATTCAGGTGGGCGGCTATGAACCCTGCACGGTCATCGATTTTGAAATTCCCAAAAAATACGGTCTGCGTCAGACCATCGGTGATACTTTGGGTATCGGTGGCATCTTCCGCGCCCTCAGGACGATTCCCGTATTGCGCGATTTTGCCGCGGATATGGAGGAGGTCTGCCCCGATGCATGGCTCCTGAATTACACCAATCCTATGGCAATGCTAACCGGCTATTTGCAGCGCCATACAGGCATCAAAATGATCGGTCTGTGCCACAGTGTTCAGGTTTGTGCCACCAGCATTCTTCATAAGGTGGGTATGGATGAATACGCGGACAATCACATTGCCCAAATTGCCGGTATCAACCATATGGCATGGCTGCTGAAGCTGACAGACAAGCAGGGCAACGACCTTTACCCCGAAGTCCGCAGACGAGCAAAGGAAAAGGGCGCCACTATGAAGCACAAGGATATGGTCCGCTTTGACTATATTGATAAGCTCGGTTATTTCTGCACCGAATCCAGTGAGCATAACGCAGAGTACAATCCTTTCTACATCAAACCCGGCCGTGAGGACCTGATTGAAAAGTTCAATATTCCTCTGGATGAATATCCCCGTCGCTGCATAAACCAAATCGAAGCTTGGGTAGAACGCAGAGAAAAGCTGCTATCCGGTGAAGGTCTTGAGCATGAGCGCTCCAAGGAATATGCTTCCCGGATTATGGAGGCAATGGTCACCAATGTTCCTTATACCATTGGTGGCAATGTCATCAATAACGGTCTCATCTCCAATCTGCCCAAAGAAGCCTGCGTAGAGGTGCCTTGTCTTGTGGACGCCAACGGCATCACCCCTTGCTATGTAGGTGAACTGCCGCTGCAGCTGGCTGCAATGAACTCCAGCAACATCTACCCGCAGCTTCTGACCATCGAAGCCGCCTATACCGGCAAGCGGGAAATCGTTTATCAGGCAGCAATGATGGACCCCCATACGGGTGCCGAGCTTTCAACCGACGAGATCGTAGCATTGTGTGACGAGCTGATCGATGCGCATACTGCCGCCGGTTTTCCTCTGGCTGTGAACTAAAAGAACCCCTCTCCGGAGTGTTTTCCGGAGAGGGGTATTCATAAGTCAGCACTTATTCGCGCTTATCACACAGTGGCTTGCATGCTCTCATGCGTGATTCTGTCTGCTTCTGCGACAAGAGCCGTTAGGCTACAGCCGCCAAGCAGCATTTCGTAATAGTGAAGGATCAACTTTGCTAAGGTATGGTTTTCTTCTAACTTGGAAACCTCCAAGAGTACCGCCTTTGCAGTATCTACAGACTGCTCGCCACCGTTTTCATTCAGGTAACGGCACAATCCTGCAGCAGCGCCTACGGCAATATAAGCGGGGGTGATGCCCTCCTCTATTGCGAGTAGCGAAGAGCCCATCAACCGGTCAGCAGGACTCAGCTTTCTTGCCGGATCACCGCCAACTCTTTGGCAAGTGTCTTTGAGCGCTGCATTGGTAAAGCGGTAAAGAAGATCCGTGATATGTGCCTGAAGTGCCGCCAAATCTGCGCCATAGTGCTTGTGTAGGGTCTGCGCGCTCTCTAACATCGCGTTTTGCACCAGCACCCGCACCTCAGGCACAGCGATGGACTGATAGATGTACTCCAATCCCAACAGGTCACCTAAGTATGCGCAGGTAGCATGTCCCATATTGTGGACGTAGAGCTTGCGTTTAATGTAGTAATCAAAAGGCTCATAAGGCACCATATTCTTGATGTCGGGAATCTCTCCCTTAAAAGCCGCCTTGTCTACGGGCAGGAAGCCGTACTTTTCCACGCAGATGCGCATAGGCTCTCCGTCCTTCATTTCTTCCGTCTGGACAGGCACCATACGGCCGATAGAGGCCTCGACTAAACCGACAGTCTCGTCGAACTTCTTACATTCTTCCTCGGTGAGCTGCTCTTTCAGCATCCCCTCAAGGATCTTATTGGCATCGTTGAGGTTTTCACAAATGATAATGTTTAATGGGCCTTTTCCCATCTCCCAACGCTTGCGAAGTCCCGCAACGATATTAGGAACGATGAATTTAAGAATACGCGCACCAACGGCTGTTGCCATAATGTCGCAGTTTGCAATTGCCTCTACTGCCTCGGGCAGATTACCGTTTGCGGCAGTTACATTTTCTACCCAAACATCCTCGTGGCCCTCGGTGGACACAATGCGGACAGGATATTTTTCCTTTTCCTGCAAAGCCTTGATCACCGGCTCAGCCACATCGATAAAGGTAACCCTATAACCACTTTGGCTCATGAGCGCGCCGATAAAGCCACGACCGATATTGCCACCGCCGTACATTACTGCTTTTTTCATATTTTTTCCTTCTTCTATATTGCTTTGCGCCCAAATTGGCTGCAATACTGCCGTATTTCCGCCATCGTGCGCAATCCGCTGGTGGCATCAGGGCTGCCCAAAGCCATCACAGCGCTTGCAGAAGCAAAGGACAGTATCTCCGCATCGCTCCAGCCGTGATAAATTCCTGTCAGCGCACCAGCACAGAATGCATCTCCCGCGCCCGTAGTGCCCTGCATATATCCCTCCGGCAGCTGATAAGACGGCAAGCAGGCACATCCCTCCTCACCGGCGCAAAATGCACACTCCGGCATATGGATGATGACCTTCTTACGCACGCCCATTTCTTTCAACCGTAACGCCATTTTCTCCAAATTGCCGATGCAAGGTTCTACACCTGTCAGCTTACCCGCTTCCAGTTCATTGATAATCAAATAATCTGTATAAGGCAGACAAGGCTTGACTAAGGCATATCTATCCGAATTTTCGCTGACCAGATCAATAGAGGTTTCAATGCCCAATTCCTTTGCCATTTGCAAAATCTTTAGGCCCTCTCCGTTGTCTACACGCTCTAGCAGCAGAAAATAGCCAAGATGCAGCATTTTGGGCTTTACCTTTTCAAAAGGCATATGCTCACTGCCGAATTTTGCGCTGGCACCGGCATAAGTGAAGAATGTGCGCTGTCCACCCGGAACACTCATTACATCGGTAAAGCTGGTCTTTTCACCAGGCAATACTGTTAGGCCGTCTGTGCCAACGCCGCCTTTTTTCAGCGTTTCGGTAACAAATGTGCCTTCTTTATCATCGCCAATGGTCCCCACCGCATGAACCTCCAGGGAAGGATCAATCCTTTTCAAATCCAGCGCCACATTGGGTACACAGCCGCCTATGGCTGTTTGAATATTGCGGATTTGGGTCAACTCTCCACTTCGGGGATAAGCGGAAATCTCGTTGATCTTATCAACAATCACCGTACCGGCAACTGTGATGCCGGTTTTTTCTCGGCTTTCCATAGCTTAGTTACATTCTGCTTCCAGAGGACCTGCCAGCTCCTTCAGGAAGAACAGTCTGCCGGGAAGCGTGGGAATATAGGAAGAAGTGATCCACGGGGTCTTTTCGTGGCGCAGAGTCATCCATAAGGACATACCTTGCCACTGCATACCTCTGCCCAGCGTGCCGTCAGCGCCGCCAATGGCATAATCTGCCTGCAAAAACAGGCCAGGGCCAATGCTGTTGGCTCTGCAGGGCACCAGAGTGGTCCTGGACTTGAAGCTGGTCAGCGCATTCTGCTCCACGGTCAAAGGATGGATCTTAGCCGCAATGCGGTAAGGTGCTTTCTCCCATTCCTCTGCGGTTGCATAATCCGCTGCAAAGGTAGGCTCCCAGAAAGCAATATGGCACATTCTGCCGATGCCGTAAACCAGCACCAGCTTTGCGCCCTCTGCCTTCAGTGCCGCGATCTTTTCAGGGTAAGTAGGCAGATTATTCTTAGTAGCAAAATTTCTCTGAGTTGCAGGAACGGTCAGCTCACCCAGAGGATTAAACAGCGCCTGCTCCATAGCGTACTGGAACGCGCCGGAGTTATCGGGAGCCAAGGTATTGCCCTCGCTGTCTGCCCACTCGTCCATATTAAATGTGTATACATGGTTGCAGGAGACCTTCCACTCCTTCAGGAAGTAAACGACCCACTTGTACATACCCATAGGGCCAACGGGCAGGATGAAAGCGATCTTTTCGCCCCGGTCGGCTGCCAGCTTGATCTGCATAGCGATCTCGTGGCCCATATAGGTCTCAAATTCGCCTAAGCTGTCGCACTTTATAGGGGTAAAGCCGGGATTCCAATGAGCCTGACGGTCGCAGATGGTTTCGGGTGCGCCAATGCAAGCATCGATCTTGTCAAAATCCCAACCGGCAGGATAGAAGCCCTCGAGAGCAGAGCCTTTTACAGTAGAATTGAAGTTCATAATGATTCTCCTTGTATTATAGAGTAGTAGTTTTTAGTGTCCCTCTCCAAGGACCTGTGCTACACTGTAAGGGATGCTGTGGATTGGTTAGATTCTCCTACCGCAAGACGGTTCACGAAAGGCTCCAACCACAGCCCTTTACAGTATTGTTAATCAGTTAGATACCGCCAGACGGTTTATGTGGAACAAGGTTACAAGAGTAAAGTGTTCTGTGGAACCAGCATCAAATAAACATACCGGAGGTATTCATTATGATTTGTGTGGGTATCGATGTCGCCAAGGACAAGCACGACTGCTTCATCCTCAGCTCGGAGGGCGAAGTCCTGGCAGATGTATTCACCATCCAAAACAATGCAGAAGGCTTTAACTTCCTGCTGCAAACCATTCGCTGTTGCACTCGTCCGACAGACAAAATAAAGGTAGGACTTGAGGCTACCGGACATTACAGCTACAACATTCTTGGGTTTCTTCTTGACTGTGGCCTGCCAACCTACGTCATAAACCCGTTGCACACCAACCTATACCGGAAAAGCCTTAGCCTGAGAAAGACCAAAACTGACCGTGTCGATGCACGAACCATTGCGACAATGCTAATGTCTGATGTGGACCTCAAGTCCTACACGGACACATCATATCACAACGAAGAGCTAAAGTCACTAACAAGATACAGATTTGAAAAAGTTCGTGAGCGAGCAAAATTAAAAACTTCTGTTTCACGCCTTGTCACAATCCTGTTCCCTGAACTGGAAAAGTTAGTTCCTACCATCCATTTGGCATCTGTTTACACGCTCCTCAGCGAGTTTCCGGGTGCTCATCAGATTGCTGTTGCACACTTGACTCACTTGAAGGCTATACTGTCCGGCGCATCCAAGGGGCACTATGACCGCGATAAGGCCGTTGAGATCCGGGATGCCGCAAGGAATTCCATTGGCTCCCAAATGCCTGCCAAGTCTTTGGAGCTGAAGCATACGATCCAACTTATTCAAGTATTGGATGCAGAGATTGAAGAGATTGAAGAAGAAATCAATTCCATAATGGATGAAGTCCATTCTCCTATTACAACCATTCCAGGTATAGGCACACGCATGGGTGCTATGATCCTGGCTGAAGTGGGCGATTTCTCTAATTTTGATTCCGCAGATAAGATCCTGGCCTATGCCGGTTTGTCGCCATCTACTTACCAGTCGGGCCAACTTACGAATTGCTATTCTCATATGGAGAAACGAGGCTCCAAATACCTGCGCTTTGCCATCTTCAATGCGACCAAGTATGTCTGCCTTTGGGACCCAACTTTTGCTGCATATCTGGCCAAGAAGAGGGCTGAGGGCAAACATTACAATGTCGCCATATCCCATGCAGCCAAGAAGCTTGTGCGGCTGATCTACGCCATGGAGAAATCTGGGCGACCATACAGACCCGCTCTGTAACTATACCTACAATTTTTCTCGGAGCGCCGTCAACGACGCTCTACTTGTTATGCCGTTTCTGCGGTAGAAACTTTTTCTGCATCATCCTTAGATTGGGGCTTGATTTTTAATAGTTAGTCTTTTATTTTATTACGGTAAATACCGCTTTGTTGTACCCTTTAAGTAAACCTGACATTGGCGGAAGCCTTCCGCATATTCCGCACCACACTGGAAGCCACGGTAACGGCAGCAGGTCTTGACCATATCCGGGAAATCAATGCCATCGTGATCCCGCATCCAAACGATCTGGGATTCGTGGCATTCCAGCATTTCCAGTTTTTTATCGATATAGGGTGTAACATCTACGTATTCCGTAGGATTAAAGTTGACACCACAGAGGGTATCCATATAGTAGATGGGCACCATTTTGGCAGCACCGGGAACTTCCGTGTGATAATTCGGCAGGGTTGCGGTAAAGCTGGCGTCAAACACCAGACGGGAAACAGCAGTATGGTCGGGCATATAATCGTCTGGCGCGTGGGTAATGATAAAATCGGGATTGACGGATTTGATCACATCCACCACCTTATCTCTGGCTTCCTTGTTGTTATCGTAGATAGCCAGGTCGTCAAAACGGCTGTGGATAATTTCAAAGCCCGCCATTTGGGCAGAGCGCTCCGCTTCTTTTGCCCGCATAACGGTCAGTTCATCCGGCGGGATGATTACATGGCCTAAGTTGCCGCTGGATAAGTGGCAGATCACCACCCGGTCCCCCCGCTGCTTACATTTGAGCAGTGTACCGGCGCAGGCAATCTCCATATCATCCGGATGGCTGGTGATAGCTAATACGGTATACATATATGTCCTCCTTTACTGGTATTACAGTTTCATTATATCGACTTTCCTCTTGCAAAGGAGTGCAAAATCGGTTATGATACTTGTAATTTAAGCCGAGGTGGTGCTTTTATGGGCGATAATTTTACACGTCTTTCCTTTGAAAAAGTCATTAATATCGAGAAAATCATCACGATTTTCTATATGGAGCTATCCAAAAGCTTTGCCTACAAGGGTGAAAAGCACGACTTTTGGGAGATGGTCTACATCGACAAGGGGGAAATGATCTGCACAGCAGACAAAAACCGTTTCGTCCTTAAAAGCGGAGAAATGACCTTTCATAAACCAAACGAATATCACAATCTGTCAGGCAATAACGATGTCGCCCCCAATGTCAGCATCATTACCTTTGAATGTCATAGCCGGGCTATGCACTATTTTGAAGGAAAAATCTTCAAGTTAGATGCCGAGGAAAAGGCGCTTCTTTCTATGCTGTTTACAGAAGGTCTCTCCTGCTACCGTCTGGTTGACGAGCAGAATCCCCTGCTTCAAAATCTGGTAAAGATAGAGCCTTCTCCATACGGCAGCAGCCAGATGACCAAGAATCTGCTGGAAGTTTTTCTGATCCGGCTTTGTCGGCACACAGATGTGCTCACCAAGAAAATGCGGAGAAGCTATCTCATTGACGGCATTGATGTTCCCTATCCTGTGAAGGAGATTTTGGACTATCTGCAACAGAATATCTATAATAAAATTACCATTCAAGATGTGGTGCGTCACACCGGCAAAAGCGAAAGCACCGTCAAAGCCCTGTTTGCCCGATACTACAGCGAAGGAATTATACACCACTACAATTCTCTCAAAATCAAAGAAGCGCGGAAACTGATCCGGGAAGGTCACTATAACTTCGCCCAGATCTCCGATATGCTTCATTTTGACAATCCGCAGTATTTTTCCAAATGCTTTAAGCGTTTCACCAACATGACCCCGCGAGAATACAAAGCATCCATTATGAAATTGTAATTTATGAACCTTTTTTATCCCAACTCTTCAGCCCCCTAACACCGCACAGTGAACTTAGCTATTGCCGTTTGCCGACCACTAACAAAACGAATAGAACAAATGAAAGACAACGGCAGAAAAATCCTACCGTTGCCTTGCGTTTTAGCTTTCTTAGGTCAGATTGGTGCGTTAAGCAAAGAGAAAAATAAATCCAGCCATTTTCTGATTTTGGAGCAGACGGATGCTGTTTTGTGCTAAAAAAATCCGTATGATGATATTCCCGTATGGGTCAAAATATGGGTCACGGCAGTTTCTAAGTGGTTTGCGAAAATTAAGTTTGAACTTTTTAGCCCTAAAAGGCAAGAAAAAGTCCTGAAATCATACGATTTCAGGACTTTTTATGGTTGCGGAGGCAGGACTCGAACCTACGACCTCCGGGTTATGAGCCCGACGAGCTTCCAACTGCTCTACTCCGCGATATGGCGCTCCAGAGAACTTTAATATAGTATCACATGGGGCGCCCTTTGTCAACCCCTATTTTCCCTTCCCCTACAGTATATCTCATAGCAGCCGTTTTATTCATCCTTTTTATTGGACATATTGTAATTTATAATTCTCGTGGACAAAAAAACTCACTCCCCCCCTTGACAAGTACGTGCTCGCGTACTAACATAATAGCGAGCAAGGCATTTTGTACTCCTATATGTACTTATGCCAGGAATAAAGAGAGGCTGCAGGAATCCCCTGCGTCTTGCACCAAAGGTGCGGAGGAAAAGAAATATGGGAAATCTCTACAAAACCATCGAAGGTCTTTGCGCGGAGCGTAATATCCGTCCCGGTCGGCTTTGCAGCGAGCTTGGTCTCAGCCGCAGTCTTATAACCGATCTGAAAATGGGTCGCAAAAAGGGTCTGAGCGCCGAAACTGCCCAAAAAATCGCAGATTACTTGGGTGTTTCCGTTGGCTATCTTTTAGGTCAGGAGGCACCTCGGGATGTTCTGGATGAGGTGGATATTGCATTTTATGGAGATTTCAAGGAATTAGATGACGAGGAGAAAAGCGCCGTCCGGGATATGGTCCGAATCATGCGGCAACGGAGGGGCGCAAAGGAGTAACTATGTTTGAGCTTTCGGATTTTTATGGCTACTGTCAAAAAAATCAGATAGATGTGATCCCCTATTTTGGCTGTCCCCAACCGGGCGCTACCATTCGGGACCGAGAGCAATATGCCGTTTTTCTGGATTTTTCAAAGATCCACTCCACCCGGCTTTTGCGCGGCATTTGCTACCACGAGCTGGGTCACGCCGCCACCGGGGCGCTACACAAGGTAGACAGCCCCTATGAGCTTGTGGAGCGCAGCGAGCACCGGGCAAACCGCTGGTCAGCAGAGCAATACCTGCCGGAGGAAGAACTGCACGAAGCCTTCCGCAGCGGCTTTACCGAACCTTGGCAGCTTGCGGAGTATTTCGATCTGCCCCAGCGGGACATTGAAAGCGCTCTGCATTACTGGACCGTCTGCCGAGGCATTGACTTTAATAAATAAAACCCGACACACCGTCCCTGATAATTAGATTAAAAAATCCAGTTGCGCGTGCCGCGTAACTGGATTTTATATTTTTGCTGTCACTTACAGCACATAGTCGGCAGCGTTGATAACTTTGGTCTCCAAGGCACCCTTGATTCCGCCCAAAGTATCCTTGATCATATCGCCAATACCCAGTTCATCGTTACCCTCTACGCCAATATGACCCACATCTGTGCAGACCATGGTGACGGCATCCTCCAGTTCCTCACAACACTTTACCACACCGCAATCCTCAATACGCAGCCGCTCCACGATCAGTTCCTTGGGAATATCGTCAGCAATTTTTACAACGGCACAATCGTAAACATCAACGCCCGTAGGCTGCTGCTCCAACATCCATTTGGTGATCTTTACGAAAGGCTTATCCTCCAAAGTTGCTCCCTTGGGCTTAGCGATCTTCACCTCACCGGAGACTTCGGTCAAAACCGCAAGCAGTTTTTCCTTATGCTCCTCAGGCACCTTAACATCGCCACGAATATTCAGATATGTCAGCTTATCCAAAGCATTCGCATTTTCGGTGACGGTTACATCACCGATCACATACAACTTCTTTCCATACCGGCGCAGAGTATCTGCATCCAATGTAATATCATCCAGTACAACAGAAGTGCCATCGGGTACGATAATAATCTCTGCCTTCTCGTCGATCAAATCGATGAGCTCTTCTACCTTAGACTCGGACAGAATCACCTCCTTAGTGCTGAAGGTTGTGCCCTTTGCTTTCAGCTTCGTTGCATCCAGTTCGGGATCAACCATAATCATCCGACGACCAGCCCAATATAGGTTGTTCTTCGCCCGGAGCAGAAACAGCTTATCAATAACAGCACTTCGCTTGAGAACAACAGCACCATCGGGATAGCAAGTTGTAGAGCCATTGACATTCACTCCGGTGAGGGTTGCATAAATGCTTTCGGGGCAGGTAAGGCTACCGTTAATGGTCATACCCACGCACTGCTTAAGCTGTTCTTGGGTGTCAGGACCGATTGTAAGCGTACCGTTGACAACCATATAGTACTTCGATACAGGAACCACATCGCCACGCTTGATTTCACTGCTGCCGTTGATAGTGCACAGATCAACATTTCCCTCTACCTCCAGAACATTGGCGCAGTTCAGGGTGAACGGCAGTTTATTCATCACGGCCTTTGCATTGGGGCTAGTCAGCACCATAGCGCAGTTGATGGTGATTTGCTCATAATGAGCATAGTTCTCTTCCAGGGCATTTCTTGCATCGCAGGTTGCACAGTTGATCATTAGTTTCTTTGCCATAATCGTTTCCTCCGTTATCATTCAAGATTTTGTTTTAAGTATTTACGGCAGCGGGACAGCTTTGAACGGACCGTTCCGGGCGGGAGATTCATCATCTGCGATATTTCTTCGGCTGAGTAACCATCGAAGTATCGGAGCTGAAAAACCGCTCTGTCTTGGGGACGGATGCTTTGGAGCAGCATAGCATTTTCAATCTCCTGTATCCCATGATCCTCTAAATATTCGGGTTGCCAACTCTGCGCATATTCATTTTCCAGAACGGCCCGACGATAGCGATCAATGAACAGATTTTTGAAGGTCCGGAAAAGCCACGCCCGCTGCTTACCGGGGGACAAATCCGCTACTGTTTCTGTGTTCATAAGCGCCTTTACAAAGGTTTCCTGCGCGAGATCTTCCGCAAGCTCTTTGCTTCCATACATACGGGTGCCATAAGCTACTATCTCTTTGTAATGGTCTTCATATAGTTCTTCCCACATAGGCTTTGCCCCCCCTTCTGTATGGATAACGAATGATAGAAGAAAAGTGTTGCAGCTTAGATCGGTTTTTGAAAACTTTTTTGCACAACACCTCTCATATTCCGGCCTTTCTCTTACAATCTCACTGCACCGGAAGTTCCTGCACAAGCAAAAACTCTGACACTTGGGCACATCGCCCGGTGTCAGAGTCTTTTGTCTATTATCCTCAAGGAGGGGTTATGGTTTGTCCACTGACCGTGACACCCCAAGCGCTCTCCGCCGCCGCAGGAGGATCTGCCTGGATCGCGGTGGCTATGATCTGTACCTGCAGCTGATAGCCCGCCGGGGCTTTTAATGGCGTTACCGATTGGATCATCTGCTCTGTTGTCCCATTCGGTGCAACTGCCGCCGAAAAGTACCAAAAGCCGTCGCTGCCTTTTTTCCACTGCTCGCTGCCCAACTCAATGTTGTAATCCGTCCCCGCCACGGGCACATCGGATAGGACCTTGCCTTCTCCGTCCACCCAAGTGAAGACCGGCATTGCGCGGATAAAAGCGTCAATATCACCGGTATTGCGGATACGCACATTCTGCTTCACCGCACCGTCAAAGCTTTCCTCTACCTTACAGGTCACCGCAACCGGTGTAAACCGGTTGGATATCTCCTGGGTTTTGGCAGTGATATAAGCATAGGCACCGCCAATGGTACACAGTATCATAGCAAGCAGTAAAAGGAGAAGCGCCCACATTTTTATTCCATTTGGTTTCTTATTTTCGTCCATAAGGCGCCTCCTTTCTGCTTATGATCCGCCAAACAAATTGTTGTTGATGGCATTGCCATCCAGCCATTTTCCCTGCCCGCGACTATGGTCAAAGGTAATCGCGGAGCCGGTTTCGCTATACTGAAGCTCTACCTCACGGCTTGCCTCTGCGCTATTGTATCGCCAGGCCCAGGATTCAAGCTCAGTAACGGTATACTGACCGGTAGGCAGCTCAGTAACGGTGACGGCATTGTTACCTGTAATTACGACCGTCAGGTTCACATCTGCCGTTTCAGTACCTGCCTTGCCCAGGATCCGGAACACAAAGGTCTGCAGCGCATCACGGTCGTCCGCACCTTGTACCTGAATGGTCAGCTCCGTTTCCAGCGCAACAAACTTCGCATAGTAAGTAGTATCCCGCCATACCGCACCCGTCTTTACCGGTGTCAGCTTCTGATCTGCAGGAGCTACCCAGTCCTCAGGCACAGGAGAGGTACATGTAGAATCCAAATACCATCCCACAAACAGGAAGCCTTCTGCCGCCGTAGGCACAGAACCGCCTGCTACACCACTGATCGCCTGCACATTCTGAGATGTTTGGCTTAGGGTGCCGCAGCCATCGGGTCCGACAACCTGATACTTAAGGGATACTGTCGCCTCTTGGTATCTAAACTCCAAAACATTGTAATCTATGTTGGCAGACAATGTGAGCAGTCGTGCATCCTCTCCAATCAGCTCATAGCCGTGGGTCTTCAGATCCAGCGCATACTCAGCGATCTGTTCGCCGAATACGCCGCTGCCTTCCTTGGCGGTATAGATCTCCTCACCGGTCACATTATCCAAATACCGTACAATATAAGGCACCGTATTTCTCTCATAGTAAAGCTCTACCAAAAGACCACCGCTGCCCAGCTTTGCCGATACCTGATCTCCGTCGGTCGGCTGCAGAACGCCGTTGATCTTTGTAAGCGTTCCATCGTAAGTAAAGCCTGCAAGGGTCAGCGCATCAAAGGTATAAGTCTCGTCAATGTTGCCAACTGCTTCTTTGGAGTGATACTCACGGTAATCATCACCGTGCATATTCTGGATATAGTGCACGACTCGGTAATATGCGTGTTCACTATCCGAGCTGTAGGTAAATGTAATTGTATTTTCATCCAAAATGCCGTTGCCGTCCGCATCCACACCGTCAGCCACCAAAACAAGACGCTTTTGGTAGGCATCAGGCATCCTGCCGTCCACTCTTACGAAGGTCTCGGTAACCACAGAAAGAGCGTTATCGAATACGAGCTTGGCAGGTAAAGACGCGAGAGGCTCCTTTGTCAGCGCATCCACATAACGCACCTCATAGGGCACAGACTCCACATACACATAGTAGAAGGTAAAGGTATGCTCGCCATCGGCGCTCATGGTGATGGTGTGGCTGCTGACAAGGGGATAATAGCCGCTCTGATAACCGGCATACAGCTGATCGCCCGCCTTAGCAGGGAAAGTCTTGTTATTGCCGGCAATTGCCATACCGACAGTAGGATCTGCGATCTCCTGACCGGTACTGTGGAGTCTGTACTCAATGCGGTATTCCACATTGATGTGGGAGCTCCACTTGGCATAAATGTCCAAATCCTCGGTAACGGGGATTCCGGTGAAAACGAAAGCCTTCTCCACTTCCTTACCGTCTACGGTATCCTTGTAGAACCAGCCTTGGAAAACATAGTTACCGTTGGAGACATTGCCCTCAGGCGCGTTGGCAAAGGCTTTATGCGCGACCGTCTGCGCAGAGCCGATCTGCTCCTGCATAGAAGCATCCTTAAAGACACGGACCTGATGGGTAATGGGGCTCCACTTTGCATAAAGCTGTAAGCCGCCCTCTGCCATAATGATTGTATCCCAGTCTACCTCTGTTCCGTCAAAGCAGCCGGGAGAGGTATACCATCCGGAGAAGATATATGCACCGGGCTCCAGATTTGCAGGATAATCCGGTGTAAAATTATACTGCTTCAGCGGCGCCTCGTACATAATATTCGTAACAGTATTCTCATCCAGAACAACGCCGTTATTGCTAAAGGTAAGGGGATTGTCCCTGCCGCGGTCATAGTAGAATTTAACCGTACCGCCGCCATTTATGTCTATTTGGTTGTTGTTTCCGAAGGCAGGATTGCTGGAGGCGCGAACAAAGCCAGAGATCTCAAAGAAGTCCTCTGCGTAGGTGATGTAGTTATATCTCGCATTCACCGTGTGGTTTAGCCGATAATTCTTACCGTTAACTGTAACATCATAGGTCTCACCGGGCAGAACCTGCAGGTAATACTCCATCGTATAAGCATCATAATCGGAGGTACTGAGCTTCACCTTCAGGTTTTCAGGTGCCATTTTGGCCAGGTAAACAAAAACCGCGTTATAATAGGACGAATTCTGCGGTTCCCAGCGCTGACCGCTGTTGTAGACCTTGCCGTTGTCATCTGTTACCGGCCAAAGATCGCCGATGGACTGCTGATATTTACGGTTGACGAGCTTTACTGTATTTTCCTTGCTGGCATTTTTACAGTTACTGCTATGGATATGCCCGGTAGGGATTGCACACTTAAGGCGTTTGCAGGCATCCGTATGGACATGCGCCTGCTCACCGCAGGAATAGGTGTAGCACTCTGCAGTGTGAGTGTGGAGCACATCCCGATAGCAGGCATCGGTATGGGTATGCGCAGCGGTGTCACAGCTGCAGTTGGTTCCGTGGGTATGCTCTGCCAAACCGCAGGACGGATCCACAATATCGCCGGTAGACACGCCGCTGCCGGAGTAGGTATACCAGCTTCCCAGCAGGTAAATATAAGTGGCGCGGTTAAACCAGTTGGTGGTACGGTAGATCTGACCCAATTGGGGATTTCGAGGCGCATTGTTGGGATTTGCACGGTCACCGACACGGCTGCCCCAGCAGCTGAGCGTATGGCTGTGCGCAGGGAGCTTACAAGCACAGTCTGCACTGCCGTGGATATGCTCTGCCATACCGCACCGGATACACGCATCTGTATGGGCGGTATGCTCCGGAATCTCGCACAGCAGCTTGGACTTGCAATCCTCTGTATGGGTGTGGCTGCCGCCACTGCAGATCATATCATAGCATTCATCGCCGTGGATATGTCCTTCCGGAATGGTACAAAGTCCGGGGGCCTGAAAGGTAATGGAATAGTAGTTGCGGGTGTAGTAGACATTTACGACCGTAGAGCCGTCACCTTCTACCAGCACACCCTTATCGCTCTTCTCTGCATTGAAGGTGAAATACTGGGCATCATCGATATCCGGCGCCTCACCTGCTCTGTCCGCGGCATCCACGATGCTGCCGGACAGCGCACCAATGCCATCCAGATATCCCCAATAGCTGTAGCCGTTGTCGTTGGCATTTTCCTTCCAGAAAACCATAGTGTAGGTAGTCTGCTGGGTGATCCAACGGGCGCGGTAACGCAGATTTGCCGCAGGCACCGTAATGGTATTCGACGCGGAGATCGCATATTTGGAGGCTTCCTCCGCAGTAGGCGTGCGTCCATCATAGGATACCAGCTCCCAGCCATCAAACACATAGCCGTGCCGAACGGGATCGTTGGCACCGACTGCGGAGCCGTAGCGGGTGTATACGGGCTCGGTGCCATAGCCGCCGTTCATATCAAAGTCAACAAGATAATAGTTGCGGTCATAACGGATCTCAATCACTGTACTGCCGTCAGCTGCAACCGTCAGCTTCTCATACGCAAGGGGCCGGAAGCCGGGAAGCGCATCCTCCGTCAGCGCCAGACCGTCCCCTACCAGCGTGCCGGTAATTGCCTTGGAGGTAGTAATATAGTCATAATGGAGAGAATATTCATCATCATACAGATTCTGCAGATGGTGATGCACGGAAAAGTCCACCAGCGTGGGCTCGTACACGACATTGATGACAACATCCTCCTGAATGTTGGTCAGATTCAGCTCCACGGTAGAAGCATCGATATACTCCGTGCCTACACGGCGGAAAGGCTTGTAGCCTACAACGGCAGGACTGGTGATGGTGTCCTGAAAATTGCTTCCGTGGGCGACTGTCGCACCGTAAGGCTCAAAAGCCAACGCGTTGTTGTCAAATAAGTAGTTAATAACGATAGAGTGGGTCGTAAAAGAATCCTCCCCACCTGCTCGGGCAGAAAACAGCATCGGCGTTTCCTTTACCAGCACCGCTTCCGGCTCCTGTGGCATAACATCTGCCCGAAAGGACACCGTAACGGTAACGGGCTCGGAATAGATTGCTTCGTCTCCTTCCTTCAGACAGCAGCGCAGCAGTGCCTTGCCATTATCCTGCAGCATACTGCCCACCAGTGCGTAGGTGACCCACAGCGTATCGCTGTTGGCGCCGGTAATATCTACCCAAAGGTCCTCGTTGACAGCATCGCGGATCTGCCAGTAATAAGCGGTCTTATCTGCCGCGTCGCCCTCTGCTATCAGGCGGAGCTTGCCGTCCTGCTGTAGTGTAACCTCAGAGACACGCTCCCCGTTATGGGTAACATAGGCCTCCGGTCCTATGGCAAAAATATCAAATACCGGTGTGCCGTTAAATGCTGTAAAAAAGAGCACGATGGCACAGATCATTGCCACAATGCGCTGAAATCTTTCAAGCCTGTCAGACATACCGATATCCTCCCTTCTGCCAGAATAAGTGACGGACCGTCACATAAAATTCGAATTAATTAAAATGTGTCGCAAATGCCTTGGTCATAGCCTCATAGCAGCTGTCCAGGTCAAAGACCTGCACGCCAAAGGCCTGAATATGAATGGTCAGCTCCCTGAACTCCTGCATCATCTGACTGGTCCAATCATCAGGAATGCTGAAATGGTCAAAGAGCACCGCTTCCTCCCCGGGCGCAAAGGTATTGTGGAAAAAGATGTAGAAGTTATATTCGCCCGAAAGCGCATCCGCGCTCTGCACAATGGCATACTTATCGTTGTAACGGACATTGGGAATGCCGTTCCATGTGCCGAAATGGCTGCTTTCATCCAGCAGCGCACCGCCGAGCAGCATACGCATATCGATGCCGGCAGCGCCCTCATAGCCGATCACCCGGTCAATACTGCCCGCGCCATCGGTAAAGGTGATCTTTGCAGCGATCCATGCCTCGCTACTGCCCACATTTTTTATGGTGGGATCCTTAAAAATGGAAATGCCGGGATAAATAACACCATAATCCCGGATGGTGGTATCCGACCCGCCCTTGATGCGGGGCGCAGAGGTGTCCTCGATCAAATTGCCTGTGCCGTCATTCTTGACAGCCGCCTCTGTCAGCTCAATGGCCACATTGCCCACCGTAATGGTGTTGGTGACCTGCTTGGTGTCGGAAAAATACGCAAAGGTGGTACCCAGCAGCATCAGCAGCGAAAGGGCGAAGAATACACCGGCAGAGATCACTTGCATTTTCGCTTTATTCATCTGTCAGCCACCTCCGCTCCAAATAATGCCCGCCAAGCCTCTTCCACTGTAGCAAGCTCCACCTTTTGTACTGCGTAGCCGGTAAAAGCCAGCCCGGGTGCCGTCTTTATGGCAGATAGCTGCTCCTCTGTTACCGTATCCTTTACATAGATCGCATCATCCTGTAACAGCGGGAAGGCGATATCCGTATCTGTCTTTTCTACCTGCCGGTAATATGCATCCTGCATTCCGGGCACCGACTTCCAGCCGGCAGCCGGTGTGTAGACAACATAGTTGTCTAAATCCGCAGATGCATCGATCACGAAGAAGAGCCAGCAGGCATCACTTCCTGCCTTTACAGTAAGCGTAGGATCCTTACTTACCGTCGTGCCGGGAACAAGCCGGTACTTATCACCGGTGGTTTCTGACAGGCTCAGCTGAATATCACCAATAGTAAAGGTATTGATAACGGGCTTGGAGGAAGCAATGAGAAACGCTACCGTCACACCAATACCGAACATAACCGCCAGAATCGTAGCAAATGCCACAGCGAAACGGACCTTTTTATTCACTTTGCTCCCTCCTTTCCGGTTCCTCAGCCCACGAAAAGTGGGCTGAGGTCATTTATGTTTACAGATAATCCTATTTCTTAGTTAACGAAAGGCAGCTCAGTCTTTACAACTGCCCAAGCATCCATATAAGCATCCTCGCTGTACTTATTATGCACGCTGACACCGTTTGTCTGGATTGCATAAGCAACAATGGCTACGCGAGCACCGCCGTACATTCCGAGTTCGGGAACCTTTGTTGCTAGCGTAAACTCCTCGAACACATCAATTGCCTGATGTCCGTTCACCTTGATGTAAGTATCATTTTCAACTTTACCGACGGGCTTTGCCGGAATGTCAGCGAGCTCTTCGCGAATCCGGTTGGCTCGCTCTGCATAGCCCACTGCTACGCCACCGTTTTCAATTTCTGCATCGACTGTGGCAGAAGCAGCCGCATACCGTTCAGTCACATCCTGGCCAACATACACAAACACAGCATCCACATTGCTGTCCGCGCGTTCAATTTCCAGCCACCCATTCTTTCTCAGCTGCTCCACGATGGTGAGATGATCAGGATCGTTCTGCCTTTCGATCGTCTTCAAATCATTACGAAGACGGACAAAGAGGTAAGATTCATCACTATTAGGATCCACATAGATGGTAGGATCCTTTTTATAAGACATGCCGGGCTGCAGGTGATAGCTGTTGGTATCCGCAGTCTTCATCGCACCGGGAACCACGCCCTCTGCAGGTGTACCGTCGGAATTTACCTTGGTCTCAAACATCTGCATGCTCACATTACCAACGGTAAACACATTGGAAACTGCAGAGGAGGCCGTCAAGTATGCCATCGTGGCAAGCATTGTGGCGACCACCAACATCACGGCCGCTGCGGAAAGCAGCAGGGGCTTCAGGACTTTTGCGTTTTTCATAATTTTTTCCTCCTTAGAAAAAATAAATTTACATATTAAAATGCCGAAGCATTTTATACGGTTTCAGCACCCGTCAAGGGCTTACCCTTTGTGGAAGCCTCAGCGCCCCTGTAGGGGAGCTGTCACGCCAGCAGCGTGACTGAGGGGTTATCTTATCGTAAGAACGGCAGAGTCACCTTAATTAAATAACGCCCGCATCCTCCGAGGGCGCATTCTCTTCTTTCTGTTCTTCCTCTTTCTTTGGTGGGAACAGGACATCCGTCAGCATAGTCAGTATAAGCAGCGCCAGCGCACCGGCAAGGACCACATAGGTTCCGGGGGGATTTTGCACAAACCAGCTTACATAGCCCAGATAGGGAACGGTAAACACCGGTTTTCCGATAATTCTGCCTGCGCTTACCGGGGAACCGTCCGGGATCTCATTGGCATCGCCCTGGGTACGATAGCGCCGACCTTCCACCGGATCCTCCAGCACCTCAATGATCCGGTGGGTCACCACCGTGCCGTCCGGCATCCGGTATGTAACAGGATCCCCCACCTCTAAGGTCATAGGATCCGTTTTTTGGACATAGATCAGCGAGCCCACATGGTACTTTGGCTCCATAGAGCCGGACAGTACCGTATAGGGCATAAGCCCCACCGCGCGCACACCCACAAGCAAGATCGCAAGGAGCACCACCAGCGCTACCAACACCGTGGTAAAACCGTTATATATACGCCGAAGCGCTTGCCCCATCGTTTCCGCCCTCCTAAGATACACGCTCTCAAAAATAGTACAGAGATACATGGTAATTATACCGCCTTCTTCCTCCCCTGTCAATACAGTGCTCCCAATGCATAGCAATTTTTTGACGAATAATAATGTACACGCGTCTCCTGCAATCTTTGCCGAAGGCGCATCGTAGGGGGCGGGTTCCTCACCCCGCCTGCCGCACCCTCGTCTTCCCGTTGTCATTGCGAGACCCGAAGGGTCGTGGCAATCTCCCGGTACAACCCTGCAAATTAAAAACACCGCGCCAGAATCGGCACGGTGTTTTTTCGTTACATTTGACTTTGCCAAGTGAAGCATCTCGCGCCGACAGGCACACTTCGTTGCACTAAGAAAAAAAGAGAGGCGACTGCCTCTCTTTTTTCTTGGTGCGCGAGGCGGGACTTGAACCCGCACGTCCGCAGTGAACACTAGAACCTGAATCTAGCGAGTCTACCAATTCCACCACTCGCGCATATTAAGTTACGCTTTAAGCGCTAAAGTATAATAGCACGCCCATATTTGTTTGTCAACACTTTTTTCTTATTTTTCCGTTATTTTTTCACTTCTTCCCTTTTTGTCTTTTTCGTGCTATACTATATAAAATTACTTTTCGGAGGTTCCTATGGAATTTCTTCCTATCACAAAACAAGAAATGCTGGATCGGGGCTGGACCCAGTGCGATTTCGTTTATGTCATTGGTGATGCCTATGTAGATCATCCCTCCTTTGGTCACGCCATCATCAGCCGCGTGCTGGAAAATGCGGGCTATACAGTTGGCATCATCTCCCAGCCGGACTGGAAAAATCCCCAGTCCATTAACATTTTCGGCAAACCCCGACTGGGCTTTTTGGTTTCCGGTGGCAATATGGACTCTATGGTCAACCACTATTCCGTCAGTAAGCACCGCCGCAAAAGTGATGCTTTTACCCCCGGCGGCGTGATGGGCAAGCGGCCGGACTACGCAACCGTGGTTTACTGCAATCTGATCCGCAGGCTTTATAAGGATGTGCCCATTTTAATTGGCGGCATTGAAGCCAGTCTCCGTCGCCTCGGTCATTACGATTACTGGTCGGAGAGTATGAAGCGGTCTATCCTGCTGGACAGTCAGGCTGATCTTTTAATGTACGGTATGGGCGAAAAGAGCGTCGTGGAGATTGCCGATGCGCTGAATTCCGGTCTGAATGTCCGGGACATCACCTACATCGACGGCACAGTCTTTAGGACCCGGGAGGTAGATAACAGCCTGCCCACCGTTATGCTGCCCGGCTTTTCCGAGCTGCAGAAAAACAAGCGCGCCTATGCGGAGAGCTTTCGCATCCAGTACGGCAACTGCGACCCCTTTACCGCCAAGCGGCTTTGTGAGCCCTATGGAAACGAATTTGTAGTGCAAAATCCGCCTCAAAAGCCACTAACCACAGAGGAAATGGATGCGGTCTATGCACTTCCCTACTGCCGCACCTATCACCCCAGCTACGAAAAGCTGGGTGGTGTGCCCGCCATTGAAGAGGTCAAGTTCAGCTTAGTCAGCAACCGGGGCTGCTTTGGTGCCTGCTCTTTCTGCGCGCTGACCTTCCATCAGGGTCGCATCATCCAGGTACGCAGCCACGAAAGCATCCTGCAGGAAGCAGAGCTTATGGTAAAAGACCCGGATTTCAAGGGTTATATCCACGATGTAGGCGGTCCGACCGCCAATTTCCGTCAGCCTGCCTGCCAAAAGCAGCTGACGAAAGGCGCTTGCGGCACAAGACAATGTCTCTACCCCACTCCCTGCAAAAACATGGTGGCAGACCACAGTGACTACATCGCTCTGCTGCGAAAGCTGCGGAAAATTCCCGGTGTCAAAAAGGTCTTCGTCCGCAGTGGCATTCGCTTCGACTATCTCTTAGCCGACAAAAAGGACACCTTCTTCAAGGAATTGGTACAGTATCATATTTCCGGTCAGCTGAAGGTCGCCCCGGAGCATGTGTCCGACGCGGTCCTTTCCCGGATGGGTAAGCCGAAAAACGCAGTTTATAACCGTTTTGTGGACAAATATTATGCCTTAAATAAGCAATACGGCTTAAAGCAGTTCCTTGTGCCCTACCTGATGTCCAGCCACCCCGGCTCTACGATGAAGGAAGCGGTAGAGCTTGCGGAGTATATCCGGGATATGGGCTACAATCCGGAGCAGGTGCAGGATTTCTATCCCACCCCCTCCACATTATCTTCTGTAATGTACTATACCGGTCTTGACCCTCGGACGATGGATAAGGTCTATGTTCCCACCGACCCCCACGAAAAAGCAATGCAGCGGGCGCTGATCCAGTACCGCAACCCCAAAAACTACTATCTTGTCCGGGAAGCGCTGATAAAGGCCCACCGGGAAGACCTTATTGGCTCCGGGCCAAAGTGTCTCATTCGCGCCGTACCGCCCCGTCAGGGCAAACCCGCCTCCCGCCCCCCTATGAAGCCGCCAGCAAAGCCGGTACAAAAACGGGGACGGCGGAAATAATTCTCACGGGGTCCCCCTATACTTGTAATACGAGGTGATAAAGTGGCAAAAACGTATAAAAACCCTTGGCTATATGCGCTCTTTTTCCTTTATTGTCTTTGGATGATCTGGCTTTTATTTTTCGGCACCCGTCAGCCAGATCCCGGGGATTACTGGGCGCAGATCGCCGCCAATTACAGCGTAAAGCCCCTTTACACCATCCGCAATTATATCCGTGTGCTGCTGCACAGTACCAACGCTTCTCTCATCCGCCATTGCGCCATCAACCTCATCGGAAACATCTTGCTCTTTGTCCCTGCCGGGTACTTTTTCCCCCGTTTATGGCGCTTTTTCCGCCCTTTTTGGCGGTTTTTCCTGTCGGTATTTTTTCTGCTGCTCCTCATTGAAATACTGCAGCTTTTCTCCCTCCGGGGCAGATTAGATGTGGACGACATTCTTCTCAACCTGACCGGATCTCTTTTGGGTTATCTCCTCTATAAATTCTCAAAATGACCTCCCGCGGGAGGTCATTTTCTTATCGCTGCCACCATAAGATGTTCTATACATTCTGCTATGAGGTGGTACATATGGAACACATGACCAACAGCATTACCATTCGGGGGACGCTGGAAGATCTCCCCGTATTCTCCCACGAAAATCACGGCTGCCGCTTTTTCCGCTTTTATCTGCTGGTGTCCCGGCTGTCCGGCGTCATCGACCGTCTGCCGGTGCTGGCTGAGGAAAAGGTATTGTGCAGCTTTGACCTCTCCGGCGGCAGCATGCTTACTGTCACCGGGCAGATCCGCTCCCACAACCAGCGAACCGACGGTGTGCGGCATTTGCTGATCTTCGTTTTCGCAAATACCATTACCTGCGAGGACGGCCCGCCTATCAACGATGTGATACTCGAGGGTATCCTATGCAAGGACCCCACCTACCGCCGCACGCCCTTAGGTCGGGATATCTGCGACTGTATGCTGGCAGTCCCCCGCCCCTTCCGTCGGGCAGATTATCTCCCCTGCATTTTGTGGGGCAGGACCGCCCAAGAGGCCTCCCAATGCGGTATCCGGGATAAGATTCGCATTTGCGGGCGGCTCCAAAGCCGGAATTACACAAAACTAACCGCAGACGGTCCCGAGACCCGGACCGCCTACGAGATCTCCGCTTTGACCGCAGAGATCTTAGAGGACGATCAGTAATCCACCCAAATATTCCCCAATTCTTTCCGCCGCAGGGCGATCAATCGATTCCCAAGTGCCAACACGACCACGCCCCGGCTTTTATAGGTGCATACCACCGTCGCCCCCGACCGGAGCCCGATCCGCTCCATCCGGGGCGACCTTTTCATTTTTACGATCACACCGCCACCGCCCACCGGCAACCGTTCCAGCCGTTCCTTCAAGCCACCCACCTCCTCTCCATCCTATTTATAAAGAGGAAATTTGTGCAACTATCTTTTCTTTCGTCTCGCAATATGCTATAGTAAAGCAAAGGAGGTTGGGAAATGAAAAAGAAAGCCATCCATATTATAGAAATTTTGAAAGCACAATATCCCGATGCGCTGTGTGCGCTCCACTACGAAAAGGATTACGAACTGATGATCGCGGTGCGGCTGTCCGCTCAATGCACCGACGCCCGGGTCAATATGATCACCCCTGCTCTTTTTGCCGCCTATCCCACCTTAGAGGATATGGCAAACGCCAAAATCGAGGATGTAGAAAACTATGTCCGCACCTGCGGCTTCTTCCGCCAAAAGGCAAAGGATATCGTTCTTGCCTGCCAAATGCTCCTTTCCGACTACGGCGGAAAAGTTCCCGGTACGATGGAGGAACTGCTGCGTCTGCCCGGTGTAGGCAGAAAGACCGCCAATCTGCTGCTGGGTGACCTCTATGCCGTTCCCGGCAGCGTAGTGTGCGATACCCATTGCATCCGGATCTCTAACCGCTTAGGTCTTGCCAAGGGTAAAGAGCCGGAAAAGGTAGAGCAGCAGCTGCGAAAAATCCTCCCCCCGGAGGAAAGCTCCGATTTCTGCCACCGAATCGTGCTTTTCGGTCGAGACACCTGCACCGCCCGAAATCCCAAGTGCAGCGTCTGTCCGCTGAGTATGTATTGCAAGGAATTTGTGCCATAAAAAACCGCCCAAATGGGCGGTTTTTTTAGCTGAAAAAGGCATTTAATTCTTCTATATATTTTTCTCCCGCCACCGGGTAGGCAAGACCATGGTCAGCACCGGGGACAGTATAAAGTCTTTTCTGTCCGGGGCAAATCCCGTGCATTTTGCGGCTCATATCACAGGGCACAAAGCCATCCGCCTCCCCGTGGACGAAAAACACCGGTACTTTACAATTGGAAAGCGCCCGAACAGAATCGGTCTCCTCCAGATCAAAGCCACCAAATATCCGGGCTGCCAGCCTTACAAAGGGATACGCAAGCGCTGCCGGCAACTTCATATCCTTTTCGATCACCCTGCAGATGATCTCCTTGGGGGTGGTATAGCCGCAGTCCGACAGCACACCGATCGCGTTGGCGGGCAGCTCCTCACCGGCAGCCATCAGAACCGTCGCGCCGCCCATAGAAATACCGGTGAGCAGGATCTGCACATCCGGACCAAAGTGTTCTACCATAAAACGAAGCCAGGTATGGCAGTCCCGCCGCTCGTTGATGCCAAAGGAAATAATATTTCCCTCGCTGTCTCCGCTGGCGCGCTGATCCACCAGTAGCGCATTGTGTCCGCAGGCAAAGCTTCTCTGGACACCGCCGCACAGATCCCGCAGGGCGTTGCCCCGGTAGCCATGAAACATCAGCTCAATAGGCGCGCCGGGGTATTTTTCATAATATTTTCCCTTCAGTATCAGTCCGTCAAAGCTTTTTACCGTAAAAGTCTCATAAGGAAAGGTCTTTACCTCTTTTTGCCAGCCATTCATCATTTCGTGAAACGGCAGGTATGCCTTACCGGGGGGCAACTCCCGGAGGGCATTTTCCGCCTTTTCCTTATCGGAGATGTAAAACGCCATACGAAAGCATACATAGACAGCCCCGAGTACCACTAAGACAAGCACTCCGGCGATACCGAGAATCCACCAAAACACTTCCATTTTTCCACATCCTGACATACTTAGAATTGTTTTCAGTATAGCACCCTTCGACAGATTTCGCAATCCGCTATTGCTTTTTGTTCAAAAATCCTTTACAATTACCACCGGAGTGTGAAAGATATATGAACATCGAACCGAATTATAAGAATAAAAAGCACTATAATGTTGCCAAAACCCCGATGCATCAGGGGAAATTTTGGACTGGACTTATTTGGCTGCTTTGTAAAATATTCCTCATCGGCAAGAAATACAAGGTGGAAAAGGTCAATATGGAAGGCTTAAAGCCCCCTTATATGATGCTCAGCAACCATATGGCCTTTATCGACTTTGAACTGGCCGCTATGGGTACATGGCCCCACAGTGTCAGCAATGTGGTCAATATTGACGGCTATGTGATTAAGTGGTTTTTGATGGAATGGATCGGCTGTATTGCCACCCGGAAATTTACTACCGATATTGCTCTCGTAAAATCCATTCGCAAGGTCATTAAGAAGGGCGATGTGCTGGGTATGTACCCCGAAGCACGGTACTCCCCCTGCGGCATCACCTCTTTCATCCCGGATTCTGTAGGCAAGCTGGTAAAAATGAACAAAGTGCCGGTGGTGGCAGTTTTGCACAGAGGCAACCACTTGGGTGCCCCTGTTTGGGATGTGCCAAACAAGCGGAGCGTCCCCCATCACACCACGCTCACCCAGATCCTCACTGCTCAGCAGGTCAAGGAAATGTCCGTCGAGGAGATCAACAAGGCGATCCAAACCGCCTTGCAGTATGATGACTATCAGTACCAAAAGGACAATGGCATTTTCATCACAGAGCCTTACCGTGCGCAAAATCTGCACAAGATTCTTTACAAATGTCCCCACTGCGGCGCGGAGGCAATGGATTCCGCAGGCGCAGAGATCTTCTGCACAGAATGCGGTAAGCACTGGGTATGGCAAGAGGACGGTTACCTCAAAGCCACCGAAGGGGAAACCGAATTTGACCATATCCCTGACTGGTTCCGGTGGGAGCGTCAAGAGGTCAAAAAGGAGATCGAAAACGGCACTTACTATTGGGAAGATGAGGTGGAGGTTTACAGTCTCCCCCGCTGCTGGCGCTACATCCCTTTAGGAAAAGCAAAGCTGACCCACGATATCGAAAAGGGTTTCCTGTTAGAAGGCCATTACCGGGGTGCGGACTACTCTATTCAGCGCACTCCCGATCAGTCGAACAGCCTGCATGTGGAATACGGCTTCCCTGCCCTTGACAAGACGGACTATATAGATATTTCCACAGAAAACGATTCCTTCTACTGCCGCGTCTCCAAGAGAAACTGCATCACAAAGCTGGCACTCGCCACCGAGGAGCTATACCTGCTCGACCGCACAAAGGCGCTTACTTCTGTATAAAACACGACCCGACAGTTTCCCTGTCGGGTCTCCTTTATCGCTCACTGGGTCTTCCGCTATCCTCATCATAGAAAAGGGCTTCCCAGTCTACCACAGGGTCTTCACCGTTTTGCATTTCGCACCTCCTTAAGCCGCCCAAGATAGCGCTTGGTTCGCGCAGACTTCGTTTTATTCATTGATGGGCTTAAAAGCTCTCCTGTCAGTATATGCCGTCGCCCTTGAAAAAATCGCCTGTTTTTGTTGACAGAAAAACTTTTTTTGGGTACAATGCTTCTTGTATATGCGCCTGTAGCTCAGCTGGATAGAGCGTCCGCCTCCTAAGAATCAGAAGAGGTTATTCCTTACAGGTCAATTTCAAAGATATGCCCCCGTAGCTCACCTGGATAGAGCGCGCGCCTCCTAAGCGCGAGGTAGTGAGTCCGAGTCTCGCCGGGGGTGCCAAACACCGTGATTTCACCGTAAATCACGGTGTTTTCATAACTTTTTGTCCCATTATTAAATTGTTAGAGTGTTTCCATTTGACAGCCGCAGCTCTTATGGGCTGCCAAAGGGATTCGAACACTTTTTAAGATTTTTGCTAACAGACGGTTTTGAACGGTTTGGGATTAGCCGGACACATTTGCATTCGCAAGGCCATTCAGGAGGGCCAACAGTGCCGGATTTTGCTGCAGCTGAACCAGCAGCTGTACGATATCCACACTCGGCTGTTGCACGGTTTGCGTGCGGAATAACTGCTCCAGCCCACGCAGATCAGCCCTGGAATAGAAGCCTGCCTCAAAGCGCTGGGCATTGACCTTGCGGTCTTCGTCCAGAATGTGTGCTTAGACCTCAGTAACCATGTCAGGCTGTGCGTGGCCCGTATCGCCCTGTGTTGCTTTGATATCTCCGTGGTTCAGCTTCAGCTTATAGGTCGTGCTGGAGTGCCTGAGGGAGTGAAAAACCACATCCGGAAGGTCTGCATTCCTTTTCAGCCGGTTGAAGGCATTGCCGATTACCCGATCCTCACAAGGACGGCCATTATCCAGGGTAAGCACAAGATTGTAATCGTAGTAGGCATCTCCTAAGTAAGCCTTCGCCTTGTCCTGGCTTTCCTTCCAGGCTCTCAGCAGTCTGGCAAGGGTCACCGGGATCCACACCTTACGGATACTGGATTCCGTTTTCGGCTTCTTCAGTACCAGCCGGGAAAGTAAAGAATATGTCATTCTCTCCCAGTGCATCAACCGCACCTTCATCCACACGGGCAAGCACCTTCTCAACCTTGAGGTAGACATTACCGTTCATGATCGCCGCATCCGAAATATCCAGGCAGTCCCAAGTAAGCCCACAGATCTCCCCAAAGCGGAGAGAACACGCAAAGGCAAGATGGATTGCTAAGTACAACCGATCGTCCTCGCAGGCATCCAGTGCCCTACGAATGGTCTCCACATCCCATATGGCACGCTTCCGTTGCTCACGCTTAGGCAGAGTTGCCCCAATAAAGGGATTTCTGCCAACCATACCCCAGCGGATTGCCTGCCCAAAAGCACAGCGCATCAGCTTGCAGATCTTCTCAATGGTGCAGGGTGTAACAAACTCTGTTTTTGCCCTTCTTCCGTTGCAGTCCACCGCTTTGGTTTTCTGCAGTGTGGCAATAAACTTGTCCACCACCCGGGCATCCACATCCTGAACGTTTACCTCGCCCAAAATGGGGTTGATGTAATTCCGGACAGTCCCGAATTGGAGGTATACATTGACAGGCCCCACTTCCGTTTGCCATACATGTCCACAAAATCAATGAGAAAATCCTTGATCTTGATGCTGGCTGGTGGAATAAATGTACCGGTGTCGATCTCATGCTCGACCTCACTCTTACGTTTTTGAGCTTCCTTCTTGGTCTTAAACGACTCCCATTTTTGCTGGGAATTACCGTTCGCGTCATCATAGCGAAAAACTACATAGAAATTTTTTCCTCGCTTAACAATTGTCGCCATAACACTACTCCTTTACATGATTAGTTTCCTCGACCGTCTAACCATGCATCGAAGGGCTCCTTGGGAATCCGGATCAGGCTACCGACACGGATCACCGGGAAGTATTCCTTCTTGATAAGCTCGTATGCACCGGTACGGCTGATCCGCGCTAATTTCGCGATCTCCTCCACCGTGTATACCCGCTCATTCGCGACATTGCTTTCCTGCAACTTACTCATAAAAACTCCTTTCTTCGGGCAAGCCACAGGTACATTAATATTATAACATACCGTTCGACTCCCTGAAACAAAATTCTTTGTAAACTTTTTTCTTCATGGTATGATTTCTCTTTCTCTAAGGATAATTGTTCAATGAACCTTCCTAAGTTACATTGGCTATTGTCCTGCATTTTATCTGCTATCTCCTCCATTTCGCTTGCAGCCTTATATTTGAATACGAAAAATCGCAGCAAGTCTTGACAGATCCTGCTGCGGCAACAATCGATATTCACCTATTTTAGATTTGATCCGGACCGTTGAAGGCATCCCCATGCAAAACAATATCGATCCGTATTTCCGGGTATCTAAAAAGGCCGCTGCTTTGTCTGTAGTATAATTTTATCGCAACCAATCCCGGATGTCATCGGCAACAACCTGCCAATACATTTACGCAGTTGTGCCAAAATGTTATCACGAATAACAAGGACCGGGAGATCAGCTGCAAGCTTTGTCTGCACGTCTGCAAACATCACTTTGGCGCAGCCGGTTCTCCCGGCAATCGATTCGAAGACCTTCACCGATTATGGACCGCTACTTTCTCCTCCACAGGTCCGTACCGTTCCACTGTCACCCGACAGTGTCAAACGGTGGGCGCACTTCCACCGAGACGGTAGCCTGGGTGCTTGATCTTGCCTTTGTGATATTATAGCACAGATGTTCGACAAAGTCAATTTAACTCCCGTTCCCAAATGAGTCTGGGAGAGAAATTGCAAAAAATATTTTCAATTTTCAAGATACATTGGTAATTTAAGCAATCAATGGGCATCACTCCTCTCTACATATAAAGATGCATTCAAAAACACGATTTGTTCCACTTGGGCGAAAATTTTATTAAAATTTCCCCTTTCAAATATTAAAAAGATTCAATCTTTCGTCTGCACCCTAAAGATGAAATATTCCGTTTACATTGGTATTTTCTGATTGATTTCTGTCAGCTATGGTGTATAATAGTGGTAGATAGTACGCAAGATAGTACGCAAGTTACAGGAGGTGTTTTCTTGAAGGATTACAAGCCGCCCTTTACGATCACAAATGAGATCTTGACCTATGTATCGTCCATTTCGGAAAAAGTGGGACGCATTACAGCAACCAA
>SVLR01000007.1 GCA_015067785.1 Oscillospiraceae bacterium | reverse complement strand
ATGAAAAAATAAGCGGGTGTCAAGAAAGGGTTGCTATTTTTTTACAGGTGATTTATAATATAGGCAAATATTAGAAAGAGGTGCTTTCTATGGGCGTCTACGACAAACTGAATCTCACAATGCTCTGTGATTTTTATGAGCTGACCATGGGCAACGGCTACTTCGAAAATGGCTATAAGGACCGGATCTGCTATTTCGATGTATTTTTCCGCAAATGTCCCGACGGCGGCGGCTTTGCCATTGCGGCAGGCCTTGAGCAGATTGCACAGTACATTCAGGAACTCCATTTCTCCGAGGAGGATATCGCATATCTCCGGGGCAGAAATCTCTTTACGGAGGGCTTTTTGGAGTACCTGAAGGATTTCCGCTTTACCGGTGATATTTGGGCAGTGCCGGAGGGTACGCCTATTTTCCCCAATGAGCCGATCATGACCATACGCGCTCCTGCCATTCAGGCGCAGCTGATTGAGACATTTATTCTGCTGTCCATCAATCACCAGAGCCTGATCGCCACCAAGGCAAACCGGGTTGTCCGGGCGGCTCAGGGACGGACGGTGCTGGAATTTGGCTCCCGTCGTGCCCAGGGCGCTGACGCGGCTATTTTGGGCGCAAGAGCGGCCTATATCGGTGGCTGTAACGGTACGGCCTGCACCATCTCCGACCAGCTTTTCGGCGTCTATGCCGGCGGTACTATGGCCCACGCCTGGGTGCAGATGTTTGATACGGAGCTGGACGCTTTTAAGGCATATTGCAAGATGTACCCGAACAATGCCACCTTACTGGTAGATACCTACGATACCTTAAACTCCGGTGTGCCCAACGCCATCCGTGCCTTTAACGAGGTGCTAAAGCCCATGGGCATCACCAAGTGCGGTATCCGTCTCGACTCCGGCGATATGGCATATCTGTCCCGGAAGGCACGGAAGATGCTGGACGATGCGGGCTGGACAGACTGTAAGATCTCCGTTTCCAACTCTCTTGATGAGTATCTGATCGCAGACCTTCTCCATCAGGGCGCTCAGATCGATATGTTCGGTGTGGGTGAGCGGCTGATCACCGCACGGAGTGAGCCGGTATTTGGCGGCGTATATAAGCTGTGCGCCGTGGAACAGGAAGATGGCTCTGTGCTGCCGAAGATCAAGATCTCTGAGAATGTGGGCAAGATCACCACGCCCCATTATAAGAAATTCTACCGCTTCTACGGCAACGATACCGGAAAAGCCATTGCAGACTATCTGTGTGTCTATGATGAGACGGTGGACGACAGCGGCGAGCTGGAGATCTTTGACCCGGAAGCTACATGGAAGACAAAGACTGTCTATGACTTTACCGCAAAGGAAATGTTAGTGCCGATTTTCAAAAATGGCGAGCTTGTGTACAAATTCCCCACATTAGACGAGGTGCGGGCATATTGCCTGCAGCAGGTAGATACCCTTTGGGATGAGGTCAAGCGGTTTGACAACCCCCATACCTACTATGTAGACCTTTCCCAGAAGCTGTGGGACATTAAGTACGGTCTGCTGAAAAACCGGAAAAAGAAATGAAAAACGCAAAGCAGATCGCCCTCGGCGGTATCTTAGGCGCACTGGCAGTGACCATTCTGTTTTTGGGCGGGCTGATTCCGGTGTCTACCTATATCTGCCCGATGCTTTGTATGCTGATCTTGCAGCTTGTCCTGAAGCTCTGCGGCAAAAGGATGGCTTGGGCGTGGTACGCAATGGTATCTTTTCTTGCGCTGATCTTAGGACCGGATAAGGAAGCGGCAGCGGTGCTGGTACTCTTTGGCTACTATCCGATCATCAAGCCGAAAATGGACAAGCTTCCCCTGAAAATCCTATGGAAATTGGTGTTTTTCAACGCGGTAACTGTGTTTATGTATACGGTCGTGGTGGCGGTCTTGGGACTGGAAGCCATCGTGGTGGAAAATAACCTCATCGGCTACATTAGCCTCGGACTTATGCTTCTGTTGGGCAATGCAACATTTTTCCTGATAGATAAGCTTTTGACCCACTATTCTCAGCAAAAACCCCGAAAAAGAAGAAAATAAAATTGATCCGCACCACGTTTTTTCGTGGTGCGGATTTGTCCTTGCTTTGGGGTCATGATTATCAGTATGGACGGCTCCTATTTATTCTTAATATCCGTTCGGTGTCAATAATTTTAACACCAAGAGCCTCAATACTTTTTTCCCAATTTGTTTTTTTGACGCCAAATGGTATAGCACCATTTAACATATCTTCGTATTTGCAAATAAAGTTCTTTTTGGAGTCATAAAATTTTATAACAATTCCGCCACTTCTCCGATTGAAAATGGAGTGTCTCAACATTATAACCAATTCCTTGGCGTTTATTTCGTAGATCCGGGTTTTGTTAAAGCGGTTGGTAATTTCAATTTGGTTATTTTTGATGACCAAATGGTTGTTTTTTATTTTAAGCCATTCAAGTATAATAGAAATAAGTACAAGGAGAAAAATAAAAAATGGCATAATTAAAGGCCACTTAAAAAAGCTCCCGACAAGCGTAAATAAACAAGTAATACAGCCAAGACTTAGCCAAAAAATGTATTTTCTTTCACGGTATTCAAGTGCTGCGTCATATCTTGTTTCCCAATCATCAAATAGGATATCGTTAGCTTGCATCTTTTGCACCTCCAATAATTTGTTGTGTATTGTGTATATTTATTATAGCACAGCCGATCGATAAAGTAAATCTTAATAAATGAGGTTAAAGGTACAAGCATCACATAGAAATAGTAACCCGCGGCACGGAGTTTCCGTGCCGCGGTATTTGTATGTATTTGTTACAGCTCTTCGCTGACAGCCATCAGGAGAATGCCGATGATCACCACTGCGATAAAGGCGTAGGTCTTCTTGGAAAGCTTTTCCTTCAGGAAGATACGGGAAAGCACCAAGGAAACAACGCATACGGAGGACAGAATGGGAGCGGCGATGGCGTCTACACCACCGAGGGCATACACATATGTAAACTGACCGGCAGTTTCAAATACAGCAGCAAGGAACTTGTCCTTATGCTGGGGAATGGGGCCAAACTTCACTTTCTTGGCCTTCATAAAGATGAAAAGACCAAGGGCAAACAGAGCAAATGTCAGCTCATAGCTGGTATTTGCCACAGCCTCGATGGTATCTTCGGTTACATCAACAAGGGGAGAGCTGGCAACATCCTCAATGAGGAAGAAGGCGTCATCCAGGAAAGTGCCGAATGCATCCAGAAAAGCATACACAAAGGGCATACAGAAGGCAACGATTGCCAAGGTCTTGCCCAATTTTTTCTTTCTGGTCGTCTCGCCGTGATTCTCAACAAAGCTGACACCCAATACACCAACGGTGATCACACCAATGGCGACCCAAGTCAGCGGTGCGATTTCTTCCTTCAGGAAAATAGCGAACAGCAGTGCGCAAATGACACCGGCGGTATTCTCAATGGGGTCAGAAATGGACTCCTCCAAGAACCGCATTCCAAAATAGGAAAATGCCATAGAAATGATGTAAAACAGAGAAACAGGGAGATAGTGAAGGATATTCATAGGATTGTAGTGAATATCCTGTGTCAGCAGAGTGAAGATGGCGTGGGCACCCATAACGATACCAACCCATACGCAGATCTTCAGGTGGGAATATTTTTCGCCCGGCAATGCACCCTTTTTATAAAAAAGCTCTGCCGTGCCCCACAAAAGGGCGGTTGCAATGGAAAAGAATAACCAATTCATAAAATTTTCCTTCTTTCTTTTTATAGCTCCACAAGACCTGCATTTACCATTTCCTGCAGGCTCTTGAGAATGCCCAATTTTGCGTGATACCAAGTAAGACCGCCTTGGAAGTACACCGCGTAGGGAGGACGGATCGGACCGTCGGCAGACAGCTCGATGGACGAGCCCTGAATAAAGGCACCGGCTGCCATAATCACTTTGTCGTTATAGCCGGGCATATCCCAAGGCAGCGGCGTTGCAAAAGCATCTACCGGCGCTGCGCCTTGAATGCCGGCACAGAAGGCAATCATTGCCTTTTCACTGCCCAGCTCCACCGCCTGAATGATATCGTGGCGGCTTTCGGTGGCGTTGGGGACGCACTTGAAGCCCAAGGGCTCATAGAGATTGGCGGCGAAGATCGCGCCTTTTTCTGCGCCTGCAACGACGGTAGGCGCAAGGAAGAAGCCTTGATACAGCGAGGTCATAAGACCTAAGTTTGCGCCCACCTCCTGACCGAGACCGGGGGCGGTGAGGCGGTATGCGCAGCGGTCTACACATTTCTTTGTACCGCAGATATAGCCGCCGATGGGGGCAAGACCGCCACCGGGGTTTTTGATGAGGGAGCCGACCACCATATCTGCGCCTACATCGGAGGGCTCGATGGTCTCCACAAACTCACCGTAGCAGTTGTCTACCATTACAAGAATATCGGGCTTGACATTCTTTACAAAAGCGATCAGCTCACCGATCTGTTTCACAGAAAAGGTGGGGCGGGTGGCATAGCCTTTGGAGCGCTGGATGGTGACAAGCTTGGTTTTTTCGTTAATGGCAGCGCGGATGCCATCGTAGTCAAAGGTGCCGTCTGCCAGCAGATCGACTTGGCGGTAGGAAACACCGTACTCTTTCAGAGAACAAGGGCTTTCCCGGATGCCGATGACCTCCTGCAGGGTATCGTAGGGGAGACCCACAGGGGACAGAAGCTCATCTCCCGGGAGAAGATTAGCAGACAGCGCAACGGTCAGGGCGTGGGTGCCGCAGGTGATCTGGGGGCGGACAAGGGCGGCTTCCGTATGGAATACATCGGCATAGACCCGCTCTAAGTTATCCCGCCCCATATCGTCGTAGCCGTAGCCGGTGGTGCCGGCAAAGCAGGCGGCAGAGACCCGGTTTTTCTGCATAGCCGCAATGACCTTGCTCTGGTTATATTCCGCAACCTGATCGATAGCAGCAAAACGCGTTTTCAATTTTTCCAGCGCCTTTTCGCCGTATTCATAGACCTCTTGGCTCACGCCAAGGTCTCTATACATTTCTAAAATCTGTTCCACGGTTATTTCTCCTCTGTTTTCATTGAATCAAACATCTTATTTGCAATATCGCTGAGCACCTCCGGGCGGGAAACGATCAGTCCTGTTTCTTCCTCGCCCAAGATCAGCAGCGTATCTCCCGGGCGGATCTTAAAAAGCTCCCGGGCTTCTTTGGGGATCACGATCTGCCCCCGGTCACCGACCTTGGCAGTGCCGAAAACCCGCCGGGATTTTCCCTTGCCGTAGATGTGTTTGCCACCGGCCATAGCCTTTCCTCCAATTCCTACTTTTCATACTTTTCACACAAGGGTAAGTATAATAAAAACCGCTTCCGTTGTCAATACCGGAAGTGCACCTGTAAAATAAAAGTCGCCATTCTTCGGAATGGCGATTTTTTGTGAAAAGATGAAATAAGCTATTGTTTTATCGGGGAAATGTGCTATAATATAGGGTGTAGAATTATGGGTATGCTATGAGCGACCCAAAAATGATTAGGAGAGTGTTACTTATGAGCGTAGATATGACAAAGTGGACCGAGATCGCCAAAGCCAATGTACATAACCGTCCCGCGGGACAGGGACGGCTGGCTGGCAAGATCACCATCGTGACCGGCGCAGCCCAGGGCTTTGGCAAGGGCATTGCTGAGGAACTGTACGCAGAGGGCGCTACCATCATCATCGCCGATATGAATCTGCCCCTTGCCCAGCAGGTGGCTGCGGAAATGGGCGAGCGCGCCTGCGCCATCGCTGTCAATGTCTCCGACGAGGAGAGCGTTGCCAATATGGTCGCTGAGACTGTGGAAAAATTCGGCGGTCTTGACATTATGGTCGCCAATGCCGGTGTTGTCCGTTCCGGTCCCATTGCCCAGTTTGAGAAGAAGGACTTCGACTTTGTCACCGCTATCAACTATGCCGGTCTGTTCCTGACCTGTAAGTATGCTGCCATCGTGATGCAGGCCCAGCACGAGGCGGACCCCGAGGGTACATACGATATTATCGCAATGTCCTCCAAGTCCGGACTGGAGGGCTCCAATAAGAACTTTGCTTATGCCGGCTCCAAGTTCGGTGCGATCGGCTTGGTCCAGTCCTGGGCGCTGGAGCTGTGCGCTTATAACATTAAGGTCAACGCCATCTGCCCCGGCAACTACCTGGACGGTCCTCTGTGGTCCGACCCTGAGCGCGGTCTCTTTGTCCAGTATCTGCAGGCTGGCAAGGTGCCCGGCGCAAAGACCGTCGACGATGTCCGTCGCTTCTACGAATCCAAGGTGCCTATGAACCGCGGCTGTCTGCCCATTGACGTTGCCCGGGCGGTTATGTACTGCGTGGAGCAGAAGTACGAGACCGGTCAGGCTATCCCCGTCACCGGCGGTCAGGTCATGCTGAACTAAGAGGTGGCGAAATGATCGATCAAGCTGTACTGGAGCTTTTGAATGCACCCACCAAGGCGGAGCGGCTGGAGAATCTCCGAAAGATTCTGCCCCAGACCCAATTCCCCCCGATGGTGGATGCCTATATCAATAACCACATCCATACCACCTATTCCTTCTCTCCCTATTCTCCCACTGCAGCGGTCTATGCTGCCCGGATGGAGGGACTTTGCACCGCCGGTATTATTGACCACGATTCCATTTCCGGCGCAGAGGAGTTTTTGGAGGCGGCAAAAATCATCGGTATGCCCGTCACCATCGGTATGGAGGCGCGCATCACAATGGACGGTACCCGGCTGGAAGGCCGCCGTACCAATAACCCGGACCAGGAGGGCGTCAGCTATATGACCATCCAGTCCGTACCCCACGATAAGATCGACCGCCTGACGCAGTTCTTCCGCCCCTACCGTCAGGCCCGTCACGAGCGCAACCGGAAGATGGTAGCGAAGATCAACGCGCTATTGTCTTTGGATATGGACTACGACCGGGATGTTCTGCCCCTGTCTATGGCGCACGAGGAAGGCGGTGTCACCGAGCGCCATCTGATGTATGCCCTGGCGATGCGACTTATGAAGGACGCAGGCAGGGGAGAACCGATGGTCGCAAAGTTGACGGAAATGGGTCTTACCCTCTCCGAAAAGCAGAAGCAGCAGATGCTGGATATGGAATATCCTTTCTATGCCTATGACCTTTTGGGCATCCTCAAGGGTGCTTTCGTGCCCCAGATCTTCATCCCGGCTACCGACGAGTGCCCGAAGCTTTCCGATGTGGTAGCTCTCTGCCGCGAGGTGGATGCTTACCTCTGCTACGCTTATCTTGGCGATGTGGGTGATTCCGTTACCGGCGACAAGAAGGCGCAGAAATTCGAGGACGATTACTTAGAGGATGTATTCCTGTGCCTTCAGGAGGAGGGTGTCAAGGCAGTTACCTATATGCCTACCCGCAATACACCTGCCCAGCTGGACCGTCTGCGCGCCCTGTGCCGGCAGTACGGTATGTTTGAGATCTCCGGTGAGGACATCAATACTCCCCGCCAGAGCTTCATCATCCGGGCAATGGAAGATCCCAAGTTCGCAAACCTGATTGAAGCCACCTGGAAGCTCATCGAGCACGAAAAACAGTAAACACATTTCTTATAGGAGGAATTTATTATGAATACCAAAGCAGTAAGAATCCATGGCAAAATGGACCTGCGTCTTGATGAAGTAACCCTTCCCGAGATCGGTCCCGACGGTGTCCGCATCCGGGTCGTATCCGACAGCCTTTGTATGTCCAGCTATAAGGCTGCCGTTGAGGGCGGCGACCACAAGCGCGTACCTGACCGCTGCGACCTGACCCCCACCATCGTGGGTCACGAGTTCTGCGGTGACATCGTAGAAGTCGGCGAAAACTGGAAGCACAAGTATAAGGTGGGCGACAAGTTTGTTATCCAGCCTGCCCACTTCCACAAGGGCTCTCAGATGGCGCCCGGCTACTCCTACGAGTTCTGCGGCGGTGATGCCCAGTACGGCAATGTGCCCATCGAGACCCTGCTGGAAAACTGCCTGCTGCCCTATAATTCCGATACATATTACTATGGCTCTTTGGCAGAACCGCTCAGCTGCGTCATCGGTACCTTCCACGCAATGTATCACACCAAGGCCGGCTCCTATGTCCACGAAATGGGCATCAAGGAAGGCGGCAAGATGTGTCTGCTGGCTTCCGTCGGTCCTATGGGTCTGGCTGCCATTGACTATGCGATCCACTGCGACCGCCGCCCCAGCCTCTTGGTCATTACCGATATCGATGAGGCAAGACTGGAGCGCGCAGCCTCCATCTACACCGTAGAAGAGGCTGCCAAGTACGGCATCGAGCTGCACTATGTCAACACCCGTATGGAGAACGCAACGGAGTACCTGCGCAGCCTTACCGGCGGCACCGGCTACGACGATGTGGTCTGCTTCGCACCCGTAAAGCCCGTTATCGAGCAGGCGGACGACATTTTAGGCTTTGACGGCTGTTTGAACTTCTTTGCCGGTCCTACCGACAGTCAGTTCAAGGCTCCCTTCAACTGGTACAATGTCCACTATCTCTACACCCATGTGGTTGGCACCTCCGGCGGTAACACCAACGATATGCAGGAAGCCATCGAGATGATGAATGCCGGTCGGCTCAATCCCTCTGCGCTGGTCACCCACATCGGCGGACTGAACGCTGTCATCGATACCACCTTGAACCTGCCTAAGATCCCCGGCGGCAAGAAGCTGATCTACACCCAGATCGACCTGCCGCTTACTGCAATCTCCGAGTTTGAGGAAAAGGGCAAAACCGATCCTCTGTTTGCAGAGCTGGACCGTATCTGCAAGGCCCACAACAATCTGTGGTGCCCCGAGGCAGAAAAGTACCTGCTGGCAAACGCAAAGGCTCTGTAAGCTGCAAACCTTGCTGAAAAGAATTTAGGACCGTCCGGAGGCCGGTCCCTACATTGGAATGTACCTTTGTAGGGACCGGCATCCTCGACGGTCCTTTTTACATTAAACATTAACCTTTTTCTTTACCAGCACCTGAATACCCTTTACCGCCAGCAATATAATGGCCACGGCGGCGCTGAAGCCTGCAATGTAAATAAACAGGCAGAAGGGGAAGGGGACATACTGCTGCACGATAGAATATACCGGCAGATGGGGATCGCAATAGGGGCTGATGTAGAACATATTGAAGAAATGGTCGTTTGTCAGCCCGGTGCGGTAGCCGATCTCGTTGAGAAGGACCGCAATACCCACCGCAATGGCAAACACAGAAGCGGCTCGCAGAAAGGTCTTCTTGTCTGCCTTTACATAGCCGGAGCCCAGCAGATAAATGGCAACGGTGATCATCGAGCCGTGGCAGAACATAGTCTGGATATTGATACCGATAGTCCGTGTGAAGACCGTTGTTGGATAGCACATCACACAAAGACCGGCAAAGAGGGCATAGGTTGCGAGATATGCGTTGGTGGCTCTGTGAACGAGGCCTTTCTTCGTAAAGCCTGCAATCAGTCCCACGAACAGGGGTGTGGAGCAAAATTGCCATGGGAAGATGTACCACTGGTAGTAAAATTCGATCCCGTTTTCGTAGGAGAAGCTGTAGTTGATCTGCTTGTAGATCTCCATAACGGTCACGATGATGGCGGTGATCAGTACGGTGCGGCGTACCCGGGCATCATCCCCCTTTTTATGGGTGCAGCAAAGCACTACGCCAACCAGAATGGATGCTGCAAACCAAAGCAGATGAAACCATCCATAGGGCTGCGGTGTTGTCATTTTGCTGTCCAAAAGGCGCAGCAGATCTTCGAAAAACTCCATACATTTCCGCCTCATTTCTTTCTTCATTCGATCATAGCACACCCGGTGCATAGCCCCAGTATATCATATTGTTAAAAAAATGTAAAGAGATTTTAAGGAACTATTAAGCACATATCCATAAAAAGCCGGTACAGTCTTTTGACCGTACCGGCTGAATCATAATTACTCTGTGCGGAGCGCCACCACCGGATCCTTCCGGGCTGCGCTGCGGGAGGGGATAATGCCTGCGACCAAGGTCAGCAGCATACTGATAACGATCAGGGTAACGGCCACATCGACCGGCAGGATCGCCCGGAGATTGGGGATGCCGGTCAGCGCCACAAGGATCATATTGATGGGAATGCACAGCCCGTAGGTCACCAGCACACCCAGCAGTCCCGAGGCAAAGCCGATGATCACCGTTTCTGCCGTAAACATACTCGATACATTCCGTTTAGAAGCGCCGATGGCACGCAGTATTCCGATCTCCTTGGTGCGCTCCTGGACGGAAATGAGGGTGATGACGCCGATCATAATGGAGGAGACCACCAGAGACACCGCCACAAAGGAGATCAGCACATAGGTGATGGCGTTGATGATGGTGGTGATGGAGGCCATCATAATGCCGATATAGTCAGTGTAGCGGATCTCAGACAGCTCATCCACCGTATCGTTATAGTCCTTGATGAATGCCTCAATGACATCCTTATTTTCAAAGGTGGAGGCGTAGAGCCGAATGGAGGCGGGGTCGTTCAGATCCACATAGCCCAGCCGGCGCAGATTGTTTTCCAGGCTGCTCTCGGAGAAGACCAGCACATGCTCGTAGTATCGGGCGCAGTCCGCAGCGGTAAAGCTGTCAAGGAGCTGATTCAGAAGGAGCACCTTCTGTGCCTGCGGTACAGCATTTAGCTTGCCCTGCACCTGTGCAGCATACATTGCTTTATACTGCTCTGTCAGGACCATGGCATACATTTCTTCAATGTCCTCGTCCTTCATGGCGCTCAGATAGCCGGAAAGCTCGCTTTCCTTCATACCGGTCTGGGAGACAAGGACCATAAGCATAGTCTGCTCGATCTTCTCCCGTCCACCGGCAGCAGCAAGCTGCGCCTTCACGAACTTATCCACATCCTCGTCCTTAGGGATGGACATAATGGTCACATAGGCATTCGCCTTGCCCTTTTCGTCCAAAAGATCAATATACTCCCGGAAGGCCGTTTCCTTTTCTGCATCGGTCATATTGCTGACATTTTCCGGGAAGGGGAGACCGGTGAAAATATCCACATCGGGGGATTTGAGCTGATCGGCAATGATCTCGTTGTTTCGGATCTCCTCTACCACACGGGCAGTCAATGCGTTGGTGTAGGCGATGGTGCCGCCGATGGTGGAGGCGGAGGCGTCGGGATTGGGACGGATAATGCCGCTGACCTTCATGGGGATGCCGTTGTCGTAAAGATATTTAAGACCGGCGGAGGTGTCCCGCAGATCGAAGTAGAGACCGGAGTGCTCATCTTTTGTATAGCAGGAGGTGTTGAGAACGATCTTAAACTCCATACCGCAGATCTCCTCATAGGACCAGCTCTTCTGCTCGTATTCCAGCTCAGTTTGGTTCATTGCCGCGTTCATAAGATCCCGGATCTCCTGCTCGGATTTAAGACCCAGGGCGTACAGCGCCATATCGTCCAGCTCGTTGTTGCTGTCCACCACTAAAACGACCTCATTATAGGCAGTGGGCCAGGAGCCGTGGATGATATCGTACTGCTTTTTCACCACATCATTTACAAGCGCGCCATCCTTGCCGGGCATAAGCTCTTCCCAGGTGGAGGAGCCGGAGCCGCCCATGGACATCATACCGCTGGCACCGCCTGACAGGGAAGCGCTCAGCTCCATACCCATGACCTCCAGCAGCATATCCTGCATCAGGCTTTGGGAATCGGAGGGGATGATCTCACCGTCCACATTTTGGGTGTAGACCAAGAGATCCAGATCGTAGCTGTACTGGATGCCGGTTAGGGCGTCGGCAATTGAGCCGCCGTTTTTCACAGCCGTTTCAATATGGTTTTTGAAGGCAGCAAGGTCGTTCTTGCTGGTCTCTACCTTGGCAAGGGCATTGACAAGATGGTAGACCATCGCCTTCTGATAGACTGCATCGTTTTCGTGGTCACCAAAGGACTCGGCGTTGCCGATAAAGGTCTCCATAAGGGAAGACAGATCCATCGTCTGGGACTGAAGCGTCAGGGGATAGGCGGTCAGTGCCTCTTCCTGCACCAGATTAATGTAGGTGGTGGCACCCTGAGAGACCGCATAGATCAGCGCAATGCCGATGATGCCGATAGAGCCGGCGAAGGAGGTCAGCATAGTGCGGCCCTTTTTGGTAAAGAGATTTTTAAGGGACAGACCGAAGGAAGTAAAGAGGGACATGGAGGGCTTTTTTTCTGCCTTTTTGGAGCGGATAAGGGCCTTTTCCTGCTCTTTTTCTGCATTTATTTCTTCATCAGTCAAGGGCATCGTATCGCTAATCACCTTGCCGTCTACCATCCGGATGATCCGGGTGGAGTAGGTTTCTGCTAGATCCGGGTTGTGGGTCACCATTACAACGAGACGGTCCTTCGCGATCTCTTTCAGGATCTCCATAACCTGTACGCTGGTCTCGGTGTCCAGCGCACCGGTGGGCTCGTCGGCAAGAACAATGTCGGGGTTATTGACGATGGCCCGGGCAATGGCAACGCGCTGCATCTGTCCGCCGGACATCTCGCTGGGCTTTTTCTTAAACTGATCGCCCAAGCCTACCCGGACGAGGGCTTCCTTTGCCCGCTTGCGGCGTTCCTTCTTGGATACACCGGAAAGGGTCAGCGCCAGCTCTACATTCTGCAGCACAGACTGGTGGGGGATCAGATTATAGCTTTGGAACACGAAGCCGACGGAGTGGTTTCGGTAGCTGTCCCAGTCCCGGTCACGGAATTCCTTGGTGGACCGTCCGTTGATCCGCAGATCGCCCGCGGTGTACCGGTCCAGACCGCCGATAATGTTTAAGAGCGTGGTCTTACCGCAGCCGGAGGGACCTAATATGGACACAAATTCCGCTTTCCGGAATGCCATATCCACACCCCGCAGCGCGTGGACACGCAGCTCTCCTGCGGCATAAACTTTCGTAATACCGTTTAAATCCAACATAAATCTATCTCCCTATAAAAGTTTGATTTTTAATGAGTATATCCTACTATTATGAATATTTTATAAACAAAATATTCAAAGATCAAGAAAATTATTTAAATATAAAAGATACCGCCCAAACGGACGGTATCTGTAAATTTTATTTGGCTCTAAATTCCTGATAACACTTACAAAAACGCGATTTATTAAAAATCATCATTTTGTAATTGTCGCCGTTTTCCATATGAAAGGTGGCAATAGGGAAGAGGCTCTGCTGCCAAGTAATTTCCTTGATCTCACTGCGCGGCAAGACTAAATTCCGGTATTTTTTATCCACGGTCAGCTTCTGTGTCCGAAAAGTGACGGTTTCCGGCTCTAAATACAGTCCGCCACCAATGAGCCCCTTATGACATAAGCTACACATAAATGCTTTTTTCATATTCTTACCTCCGGATTCTTAACCGTAGACATAGAGATCTAAAAATTCGTTGACCTTTTCCGCAGGGATGGCAAGACCGCGCTCCGCGGAGGTGGTGCCGGCGTAATTGACACCGACTACATTCAAATTGGCATCTAAAAGAGGTCCGCCACTGGAGCCGTTGTTAATATAGGCATCGTGACCAATTACATCAAAGGTCACATTGCTGGAAGCGGCAGAGGTGTTGGACAGCGAGACCTCTCCATAGCCGAAGATCTGTCCGTAGGTAATAGAATTAGCTTGCCCGTTGGGTGCGCCGATGGAGATCACATCCGTACCTACATCAGGATCGTTTATGACGATGGGAAGTCTTTTTACATTGGTGGAGTCGGGCTTAAAATATAGACAGGCAAGATCATATTCTGCCGCAATGGCATTCACATTCTTATTGGCACTTTTCATCAGGTAGCCTTCATAGGTCCGTCCCTGATAATCCTCGACGGTAAATTTCTGGTTGTCATAGCCGTCCTTTTTGATGGCAACATGGCAATTGGTCAAAATATAGTAATAGCCATCCTGAATATGGAAGCAGAAGCCGGAGCCCTGGGAGGTGGCGGAAGCAGTCTCAAAGCCTAAAAAAGAATTGTAGCTTTTGTTATAGATCTTCACCACACCCTTTATGGTGTCGGTGGAGATCTTATTTGTAAGCGTTATGGCATCGATTTCGTATTTTGCGTAGAGGATCAGCGATTTGGTTACCGGTTTTGCAAAGTCATATCTGTTTGTAAAGGCGCTGTCCGTATACCAACCGCGGAAAAGATAGTTTTCCTTCTCGGGGTCAGCAGGTGTAGCAACGGTTTTTCCGTTTTCAATTCGCACGCTTGTATTGGGGGCACCGTTATTTGGAACAAAGGTGATGGAATGTCGGATACCTCCAAAGGGATCCAGAATCGATTGGTCAGGGGTCGTATCCCAAACTGCGTCACAGCCGGAAAGGGTCAATGTGGAAAATAGCATAATTGCCATAAGCACAAAGCATAGTGTCTTTTTCATAGCCATACCTCCCAAATGCTTGTAACTTAGCTAAATCATACCACATACCTATAAAAAAGTAAAGCCTTCCCAATACGGTGGGGGATGGGATGCGGTGGAAATTATAAATTACAAGTTACAAGCTACAAATTGCACCGGCAGGAGAGATCGTAGGGGCGACCATCGGTCGTCAGTTGATTCCAACCGCACCTGCGACCTTCCTCTGTCATTGCGAAACCAGTTCGCAAACTGGTTGTGGCAATCTTTTATACAAGGCCGTTTCTTGAGATTCACACGCCAGTGTGCGCTACTTATCGGAATGACACTTCGGCTTAACTTAATGACATTGCCCCACCGGGGTGCATTTTTCGTTTCCCTCGTAGGGGACAGGTTCCCCATCCCGCTTGCCGCACGCCTACAGGGCTCTCCCTCTGGGAGCGCTGTCAGTAGAGCAGACTGAGAGGTTCCTCTCTGTCTGCACATTCATGCAGCTATCTCGTTTGCGGGCGAGCAATGCGCCCCTACGGATATCTCGGTTTATGCTAAAATCTTCTCAACCCGTAATACGGGAAATCTATTCTGTGAGGAGATTACATATGCAAAGAAAGACACGAACGACAGCTCTTCAGGAGCTCGCACCGATCTGGCTTGCGGATGTGCGAATGCGTGTAAAGGAATCCACCTATACCCGCTATTATCGCAATGTGTACCGGTATCTCCTTCCTCATTTGGGGGAGACACCGGTCTACAAGCTAAACACCCTGCAAGTCAGCGGCTATGCCGACTTTTTGCTGTCCCAGGGCGGTATCCGGGGCAGTGGACTTGCGCCCAAAACCGTTTCAGACATTCTCTCGACGCTAAATACGGTGCTGCAGTACGGACAGCTCTGCGGGTATCCCTGCGCACCTGCCCGCGGCATCCGCTTACCCGGCAGCTACCGCCAGATGGTCACATTGCCGCCGGACAGTCGAGCGCTGCTGGAAAAGCTGATCCTGAGCCGCAACGATACCACCAGCATAGGCATTATGCTATCCCTCTTTGCAGGCTTGCGGATCGGGGAGCTGTGCGGACTGCGCTGGGAGGACATCGATCTGAAAAATAAGACACTTACCGTCAACCGGACGGTGGAACGGATCGCAGACCTGAACGCCTCCTATAATCGGACGAAGCTTATCATCAGCGAGCCAAAGACCGCCAATTCCTACCGGCAGATCCCGCTGCCCCACTTTTTGACAGAAAGACTGGGAATGCTGACCCCGGTAGAGGGCGCTTACCTACTGTCAGGAAGTGACAGCCCCATCGAGCCCTGCACCTTTTATAAGCGCTACCGGCGCTTTTTGACGGTGAACGGTCTGCCGGCGTACCGCTTTCACGCTCTGCGGCATACCTTTGCCACCCGCTGTGTGGAGGTGGGCTTTGATACAAAGGCGCTGTCGGAAATTATGGGTCACGCCAATGTCGCCACAACGATGGCGATCTATGTCCACCCGCCAATGGCGCAAAAGCGCAGATATATGGAAAAGCTTGCGCCGAATTTTGCCCATAAAAAATGACAGGCGCCCGGCCTGCCAAAAAAGGGATATGGAAAGAAAGTATTGTACTTCATTGCACAGAGGGGTGTTTTCCCCTCTGATGCTACGCATTATAGCGCTTTTAGCCCGAAAAGTCAACCCTTACGCCCCTCCGGTGGCTTATCGCAAGAAGTGATAAAGGAAATCACACGAATTATTTCATAGAGAAAATGGAGAAAATCCCACAAAATATCCGTTTATTTCCAATTTTTCGAGAAGTTAAAAAATTCGGCAATGAAGTACAATACTTCATTGCCAACAAAAATCTTGAAAAAAAGGAGTAAAAAACAATGAGAAGAAGTAACAAAAAAGGCTTCACCACGGTAGAGCTTGTCATCGTCATCGCTGTGATCGCGATCCTCGCTGCCGTGCTGATCCCCACATTCGCAAACCTTGTTAAGAAGGCTAACATCTCTGCTGACACCCAGTTGGCAAAGAACCTGAATACAGCGATTGCTATGGAAGGTGCCTCCGGCGACAAGGTCGATGAATTCAAGGAAGTTTTGCTTGCCGCCAGAAATGCCGGTTACATCATCTCCAACCTGAACCCCACCACCGAAGGCTGTTTCTTCGTATGGGAAAAGGACACCAACCAGATCCTGCTGGTAGACGGTGAGGATGGCTACAAGGTCATTTATGCAAACAACAAGGACTACACCCCTCTTGGCAGCAGCTGGTACTTTGCTACCGCAGACAGAGATGCTGCCAAACAACTAAAAGCAACGAACCTCAATAATGCTAATGTTATGGATATCTATGCGAATGCCGCTGACTTCTCTGCTGCTCTGGCTGCAGGCGGCACGCAAACTATGTATATGGACGAAAGTGTTGTTTTGGACAGCGCAAATATTCTTAAGGTTGACAAGGATGGTGCTGATATCACCATTGAGATGGGCGATTCCACGCTGAATACCAATGGAACTATCACCGGTATTCCTGTCAGCGTTGTTGTTGGTAAACTGACCATCAATGGCGGTAATATTGGCGGTTCCGGTAGCTTCACTAATGAGAATGGTCCTTCTTCCACTGCTGTCGGTTTAGATAAGGCCGGTGAGCTTGTTTTGAACGGCACTACAGTTATCGGCGATAAGAATGGTATTGCCGGTTGTACTAACACTGACGGTAAAGCAAAACTCGAACTGAATAACGCCACTGTGAAGGCCGGTTCCTATGCTGTGACCGTTTCCTGCGGCGGTAAGGGTGCTGTGGGCATCTTGAACAACACGGATACTGAAGCTGCTGTTCCTATCTTCGTATCTCAGGGCGGTAAGATTGTTATTAACGGCGGTACTCATGTTTCTACCGGTAACATGTCCTCGCATGATTTCAGCAATGCCATCTTCTATATTCAGAAGGATCAGCAGTATGGTGTTTCTTCCGTCGAGATTACCGGCGGCACCTTCGTTTGCAACGGTAAAACTATGACCTATGAGCAGCTCTGCGCTGCAGGCGAGGATGCGTGGAAGAATCTGTGCATTTTCGGGAACTGCACCGGTGTCGTAACGATTGCTGACGGAAAGGTAACCATTAGCACTAACTAATAAGTAAGTGCGTTTACGGCGTAAATTACTATATAGTTACAAATTAGAGACAATTACACAATTCTGCAGCCCGAGCCGGTTTCGGCTCGGGCTGTATGTGTATTTGTGATGCTGGGGCGTGCATCATCAAAGGAGTTTGTAGGGGGCGGCGCCTTCGACGCCCCTATTCTCAAAAACGGAAAACCCTCCCCTTTGGGGAGGGGGGACCGCGGAGCGGTGGGTGAGGTCAACCTCATCCGTCAGCCCTTACGGGCTGCCACCTTCCCCAAAGGGGAAGGTTTTTTGGGGGTTACAGCGCTGTCAATTTCTCGTCTACCATCTGAAGAAGTTCCCGGATCTGCAATTTTTGGGGACAGCTCTCTTCGCACTGTCCGCAGCCGATGCAATCGCTGGCAGTGGCACCGGGATTTTTCTCGTTGTTTATGTAGCCAAGGTAGGTCTTTTTCGCCAGCTCGGACAGACCGTACACATTGTGATAAGTATAGGCCTGAAAAATTTTCGGGATATTGATCCCCTTGGGGCAGGGCTGACAGTAGGCACAGCCCGTGCAGTACAGCTCCGAGAATTTCTTGAGATTCTCCAAGGAATCGCCAACCTTTTTCCACTGCTCCTCGCTCATCGGCTCAGGTAGGGAGGCGATGGCAGTATTCTGCTCTACCATTTCTACGGTCTGCATGCCGGACAGGGCACAGCAAACGCTTTTATTTCCCAGCACAAACCGCAGTGCCAGCTCATAGGTATGTAAGTTGCCGCTGCCTAATTTTTGGGAAAGCTCCGTAGGTGCAGCCAGCCGTCCGCCGCCTACGGGACCCATCACAAGAACGCCTAAGCCTTTGCTTCTTGCGTAGGCCATCATTTCCTCATTGGCGCGGTCCAAAAGGTTATACTGCAGCAGAACGGTCTCCAAACCCTCTCCATTGTCGGTAATATACTTTAGGGCTTCGGGTTTGTCGTGGAAGGAAAAGGAAATGTGGCGGATCTTGCCCTTAGCTTTTAATTCCTTTGCCCGCTCCAAAAGACCAAGCGGGACGATGACCTCGTCAAATTCCTTTTGGTTGATGCCCCAGAAATGATAAAAGTCTACATAGTCTGTGCCAAGCTTCCGAAGGCTTTCGTTTAGGCTTTCCTCATATTCATCAGCGCTGGAGACCTTGCTCACATTGCACTTTGTGGAGATATAGACTTTGTCCCGAATGGGGGAGAGTGCCTTGCCGATGGCGATTTCGCTGCCGCCGTGGCAGTAATAGGGCGCGGTATCGAAATAGTTTACGCCCAATTCATAAGCGCGCAGGAGCATTTCATTTACTTTTTCCTGATCGATCTGCCAGTCGCCGTTTTCGTCCTGATATTCCGGCAGTCTCATACAGCCAAAGCCCAGTGCGGAGATGTTAACCCCGGTATTTCCCAATTTGCGGTATTGCATAAGATCCCTCTTTCCGTTTTTTCTTTCAGTATAGCATAGTCCTATGTGTAGCACAAGCAGGAATATAATTATAACCCGTAGGGGCGAGCATTGCTCGTCCGTCGATTCCCACCGCGCCTGCGACCTTCCACTGTCATTGCGAGGAGCGAAGCGACGTGGCAATCTCCCGGTATGCAGTGCTGTTAATTGAAAAAGCCGCCCAACCGGGCGGCTTTTTGTATTATTTTACGGGCTTAAAGCTATCCTTCAGGCTGACGCTGCGGTTAAAGACCAGATGGTCAGGCGTGCAGTCCTTGCTGTCCGGGCAGAAATAGCCAAGACGCATAAACTGATAGGATGCAGGCGCTTTTGCATTTTCGAGGGATTTTTCCACCTTACAGCCGGTGAGCACCTCCAAGGAACTCGGGTTCAGGCAGGCGAGGAAATCCTTGCCTGCGGCGTCGGGATCGGGATCGTCAAAGAGGTTAGAATACTGACGGACCTCGGCATCGAGACAAGTCTCAGCATCTACCCAGTGGATGGTCGCACCCTTGATCTTGCGGCCGTCAGCGGGATCACCGCCCTTGGAGTCGGGATCGTAGGTGGCAAGCACTTCCGTTACATTGCCGTTTTCATCGGTGACACAGCCGGTGCAGGAGATCACATAGGCGCCCTTAAGTCTACACTCAGGACCGCCGGGGAACAGACGCTTATACTTGGGTACCGGCTCTGCGAGGAAATCATCATTTTCGATCCACAAATTCCGGGAGAAGGTGATGGTGCGTGTGCCTGCCTCAGGATCGTTGGGATTATTCTCCACCTCAAAGGTCTCGGATTTGCCCTCGGGATAGTTGGTAATGGTCAGCTTGATGGGCTTTAATACAGCCATCACGCGCTGTGCCTTTTCGTTGAGATCCTCCCGGAGGCAGTGCTCTAAGAAACCATACTCGATGGTGTTGGGGCTTTTTGCAACACCTACACGGTCACAGAAATTACGGATGGCGGCAGGGGTGTAGCCACGGCGGCGCAGACCGCACAGCGTTGGCATCCGGGGATCGTCCCAGCCGGAGACATAGCCGTTTTCTACTAGTGCTCTTAATTTCCGCTTAGAAAGTACCGTGTGGTCGATGCCCAGTCGTGCAAATTCGATCTGCCGGGGTGTGTGGGGCACGGAGACATTTTCTACCACCCAGTTATAAAGGGGTCTGTGGTTTTCAAACTCCAAAGAGCACAGAGAGTGGGTGATGCCCTCCAGAGCGTCCTGAATAGGATGGGCAAAGTCGTACATGGGATAGATGCACCACTTGTCGCCCTGCCGGTGATGATGCATATGACGGATTCGGTAGATCACCGGGTCACGCATATTGAAGTTGCCGCTGGCAAGGTCAATTTTTGCACGGAGGGTGTATTTGTTGTCCTCAAATTCGCCGGCCCGCATCCGTGCGAACAGATCGAGACTCTCCTCAATGGGACGGTCACGGTAGGGGGAGACAGCAGGGGTATTGAGGTCACCGCGCATTTCCTTTGCCTGCTCGGGGGTCAGCTCGCAGACATAGGCAAGACCTTTTTTAATCAGCTCAACTGCGTACTCGTAGTCTTTTTCAAAATAGTCAGAGCCGTAGTAAAAGCGGTCGCCCCAGTCAAAGCCCAGCCAGTGAATGTCCTCTTTAATCGCTTCAACGAACTCCACATCCTCTTTTGTGGGGTTGGTGTCGTCCATACGCAGATTGCAAAGACCGCCGAACTTTTCGGCAGTGCCAAAGTCGATGATCAGCGCCTTGCAGTGACCGATGTGGAGATAACCGTTAGGCTCCGGCGGAAACCGGGTGTGAACGGTCTTGCCGGCATAGCGGCCACCTTCGGCAATATCTTCTTCAATAAAGGCGTGAATGAAATTCTTGCTCTCGGTCATTTCAGCCATTATTCGTACCTCATTTCGTGAAAATTACAGTTTATTATAAACCACATTTCCATAATTTGCAACCGGAAATCCGGAAATTTAACGGAAAACTTCTTTCGCGGCCCAAAGATGAAAACAATTTGCGAATTTAGAGAAATTTTAGTTGTCAATTTGGCATTCTTATTATAGAATAGAGGGAGAGAAAAGGAAGGGAGTAAAATAAAATGTCCCAGATCAAATACAAACGAATTCTCTTAAAGCTCAGCGGGGAAGCGCTGGCGGGCGATATGCGCCGGGGTATTGATTTTGAAATTCTCCATACCGTCTGCCGCACAATTAAGAAGTGCGTAGAAATGGGTGTCCAGATCGGCATTACCATCGGTGGCGGCAACTACTGGCGGGGCGTGAAGGACGGCGCGGATAAAATGCAGCGCAGCCACGCAGACTCTATGGGTATGCTGGCGACGGCTATGAACTCTATCGCGGTGGCGGATGCCCTTTCTCAGCACGGTGTGGATGCAAGAGTGCTGTCTGCTGTGGAAATGCCCAAGTTTACGGAGTATTTTACCCGGGACTTGGCGGACCGTTACTTAAACGAGGGTAAAGTCGTTATCTTTGCCTGCGGTACCGGACATCCCTATTTCTCCACCGACACCGGCGCAGTGCTCCGGGGTGTGGAAATTGAAGCCGACGCTATTCTGATGGCAAAAAATGTGGACGGCATCTATTCTGCCGACCCCAATCTTGACCCCACGGCGGTCAAGTTCGACGAGCTGACCTACGATGAGGTCCTTGCCCGTCACCTGAAGGCGACCGATTCTACCGCAATGACTCTAGCAATGGACAACCACGCGACGCTAATCTGCTTCGCGCTGAAGGACCCGGAAAATATCATCCGCGTAGTATGCGGTGAAAAAATAGGAACAACTGTTAAGGAGGCATAAATATATGAAAGTAGATTTTAGCGAATACGCAAGAAAAATGGAAAAGACCCTGGATGTGCTGAGCGAGAACTTCGGCGCAGTCCGGGCAGGCCGCGCCAATGCAAAGGTGCTGGACCGCATTACTGTCGAGTACTACGGCAGTGAGACCCCCTTAAACGGTGTGGCGACCATTTCCTCTCCCGATGCCCGTACCCTTGTGATCCAGCCTTGGGACACAAAGCTCCTGCGGGACATTGAAAAGGCTATTTTAATGTCCGATCTGGGCATCAACCCCCAGAACGACGGCCGTGTGATCCGCCTGAACTTCCCCCAGCTGACCGAGGAGCGCCGCCGCGATCTGACAAAGCAGGTCAAGAAGTATGCCGAGGACGCAAAGGTTGCTATGCGGAATATCCGTCGTGACGGTATGGACTATGTAAAGAACCTGAAGAAGAAGTCCGAGATCACTGAGGACGACCAGAAGGTAGCCGAAAAGGATCTGCAGGATCTGCTGGACAAGTTTACAAAGAAGGTAGACGAGGCGCTGGCAGCCAAGGAAAAGGAACTGATGGCGATCTAAAAAGCACGGGGGTGTTGGCAACAGCACCTCCGTCTTAATCGGAAGGAAGGGGTCTACTATGGCACTTTTTAAGAAGCATAAGGAAATATTGCCCCCACCCCGGCACATTGCCATCATTATGGACGGCAACGGCCGCTGGGCAAAGAAAAGGGGACTGCCTCGCTCTGCCGGTCACGCAGCCGGCGGCGAGACCTTCCGCCGTATTGCGGAGCACTGTCGGGATATCGGTGTGCAGTACCTGACGGTCTACGCCTTTTCCACGGAGAACTGGAAACGGTCCGAAGAGGAAGTGGCAGGTATTATGGAGCTGATGGGGAAGTATTTGGACGAAGCGCTGGCGGATCTGGAGTCTGTGTGCTGCCGCATCCGGTTTTTTGGCGACCTTTCCCGTCTGTCTCCCGAGCTGCAGGCAAGATGCTATGCGGTAGAGGAGCGCTCTGCGGTATTTACGGAGCGGCAGGTAAATTTCTGCTTTAACTACGGCGGCAGAGACGAACTGGTTCGGGCAGCGAAGGCATTTTCCACCGATGTGCTTGCCGGAAAGCATAAGCCGGAAGACTTGACGGAAGAAATGCTCTCCCGCTACTTATATTCTTTTGATGTGCCCGACCCGGAGCTGATCATCCGCCCCTCGGGCGAAAAGCGGACAAGCAACTTCCTGCTTTGGCAGTCCGCTTATTCGGAGTATGTATTTATGGATGTGCTGTGGCCGGACTTTACCGGGAAAGATTTAGATGAAGCGATTCGGGAATATCACAGCCGTAACCGTCGTTTTGGAGGTGCGTAAGGATGAAAACGAGAATACTTGCCGCCGCAGTTCTTTTGCCGTTGCTGCTGCTTTTCCTCTTGGTACTGCCGAAGATCTGCACCGCTGTGCTCTTTTCTGCCATGGCTGCCATCGGCGCCTATGAGCTGCTGCAGGGTACAAAGCTGGTGACCCACAAGCGGCTGATCGTTTATGCGATGATATCTGCCTTTATCGTGCCGATATGGAGCTTTTTCGGCTGCGTTTATGCCTTTGCTCTTATGGGTATCCTTGTATTTACCGCACTTTTATATATGGAGCTTCTCCTCTCTAAGGGAAAGCTGCCCTATACACAGGTAGCCGTGACCTTTATGGCAGGCATCGTTGTGCCCTTTATGCTCTCTGCGGTGGTGCGGATCTTTGCCACGGAAAAGGGCATTTATCTCGTATTTATTCCCTTTGTGCTGTCTATGGTCTCTGATACCGGCGCATACTTTGCAGGAAGATTTTTCGGCAAGCACAAGCTCGCCCCGGTGGTCAGCCCCAATAAGACCGTCGAGGGTGTGATCGGTGGTGTGCTGATGACGGTGCTGGGAATGGTGGTCTACTGCCTTATTATGCAGTTTGGCTTTAACCTGAAAGTCAATTACTTTTATGCTGTCCTTTATGGTATCGTGGGTGCGCTGGCGGGCGTTTTTGGCGATCTGAGCTTCTCTGCCATCAAGCGGCAGACAGGCATTAAAGACTACGGCAATCTCATTCCCGGTCACGGCGGTATCTTGGACCGCTTCGACTCCACCACCGTGGTCGCCCCCCTGACGGAAGCATTGCTGCTTCTGATTCCCGTGGTGATGTAATATGATAAAGTGTGTGAGTATACTGGGCTCTACCGGCTCGATCGGCCGGCAGACCTTGGATATTGTGGATCATTTGGGTCTTTCTGTGGCGGCACTGACCGCCGGCACGAATGTGGAATTGATGGCACAGCAGTGCAGAAAGTACAGACCCCGCCTTGCCGTTATGGCAACCAAGGAGGCGGCGCAGCAGCTGCATCAGGCGATTGCCGACCTTCCCACAGAGGTTTACTGGGGTGAGGGTGGCTTGTGCGCTGCGGCCACCATACCGCAGGCGGACTGTGTGATCACTGCCGTAGTAGGTATGGTGGGACTGAAGCCCACATTGGAAGCCATCCGCGCCGGAAAACGGATCGGTCTTGCCAATAAGGAGACCTTGGTCTGCGCCGGTGAGCTGGTGATGCGTGAGGCTAAGGAATGCGGGGCGGAAATCATCCCTGTGGATTCCGAGCATTCAGCCATCTTCCAATGCCTGATGGGTGTAAAGGATAAGAAAAAAGAGGTAAAGCGGATCCTGCTGACCTGCTCCGGCGGTCCTTTCTACGGAATGGATAAGGAACAGCTAAGCAAGGTGACCAAAGCCGATGCGCTCCGCCATCCCAACTGGAAGATGGGCGCGAAGATCACCATTGACTGCGCTACCCTTATGAATAAGGGTCTGGAGGTCATTGAGGCAATGCGGCTTTACGACCTGCCCCTTTCCCAAGTGGATGTTCTCATCCACCGCCAAAGCATTGTCCACTCCCTTGTGGAATTTATCGACGGCGGCGTAATGGCGCAGCTGGGCGCGCCGGATATGCGGCTTCCCATCCAGCTGGCTATGACCTATCCCGAAAGGCAGGACTGTGTAGTTCCCAAGCTGGACTTAACGAAATGCGGCGCGCTGACCTTTGCGGAGCCGGATATGGATGCCTTTCCTTGCCTCGCCCTTGCCCGGGAGTGCGCTGAAAAGGGTGGCAATGCCTGCGCCGCAATGAACGGCGCCAATGAAGAAGCGGTTGCCCTTTATTTAGACGATAAGATCGGCTTTTACGACATTTACCGCTTGGTATCTCAGGCGGTTCGGGAAATTCCGTTTAAGGAAAATCCCACCCTGGAGGAGATTCTGGAGGCAGACCGCCTTGCAAGACTTTCTGTACGCAACAATCTTTCTTAAACGAGGAATACTATGACTATTTTATTTGCCATTTTACTTTTCAGCTTTTTAATTTTCATCCACGAGCTTGGCCACTTTGTAGTCGCCAAGCTCTCCGGTGTGCAGGTCAATGAATTTGCCCTCTTTATGGGCCCTGCTATTTTCAAAAAGACGGTGGGGGAGACCACGTACTCTCTTCGCTGTATCCCCATTGGCGGCTACTGCGCCATGGAGGGTGAGGATACCGATACGGATAACCCCCGCTCTTTTCAGAAAGCAGCCTGGTGGAAGCGGCTTTGCATCCTCCTTGCCGGTGCATTTATGAACTTTGTGACAGGTGTACTGCTGATTGCCATCTGCCTTGCGCCTGCTAAGCAGTTTATTGCCCCGGTGATCGCAGAGGTTGAACCGGGCTGTACCATCGTAAAGGATGGCGGTTTGCAGGTCGGTGACCGCTTTTTGGAGTTAGACGGGGAAACAATCTATACATCCGGTGACTTTTCTATGATGCTGGCGGTTAACCCCGGTGATTATCACGACATCGTAGTGGAGCGCAACGGACAGAAGCTCACCTTTGAAAACTACTTCTTAGAAAAGCACGAATTTCTCAATGAGGAAGGCGAGCCGGAGCTGCGCTATGGCTTCTCTTTTGGCATCGAGGACTATACCTTTGGGAAAAAGGTGGAAGCGATCTGGAACAATACCTTCAATCAGGTTCGGGCGGTACGGCTGAGCTTGCAGATGCTCTTTTCCGGTCAGGCGGGTATGAACGATCTGATGGGACCTGTCGGTATCGTGGGTGTTATGTCCAGTGAGGCTGCCAGTGCAGAAAGCACGCTGGAAACGGTTCTTACACTGCTGTCCTTTGGCGCAATGCTGGCAATCAACTTGGCGGTTATGAATCTTTTGCCCATTCCCGCATTGGATGGTGGCAGAGCGCTGTTTTTGCTCCTGACGGTGATCATCGAAAAGATCACCCGGAAGAAATTAGATCCCAAATACGAGGGCTATATCCACGGCGTGGGTATGATCCTGCTCCTTGGACTTATGGCAGTGATCCTGTTTAAGGATGTGTTTCAGTTATTTTTGAGGTAAATCGTATGACACGACAAATCTTAGTTGGAAATGTGCCCATCGGCGGCGGTGCCCCAGTGGCGATCCAATCTATGCTCAATACCAAAACCACGGACATCGAAGGCTCACTGAAGCAAATTCGGGCATTGGCTGCCGCAGGCTGTCAGATCGCGAGACTGGCGGTGCCGGATAAAGCCGCCGCAATTGCTTTTGCAGAAATTTGCAAGCAGTCGCCCTTGCCGTTGGTGGCGGATATCCACTTTGACTATAAGCTTGCCATTTTGGCAGCCGAGGGCGGTGCGGCAAAGATCCGCATCAACCCCGGCAACATCGGCGGGGAAGACCGGGTGGAAGCGGTGGTGAGGGTTTGCAAAGAGAAAAAGATCCCCATCCGCATCGGTGTCAACGGCGGCAGCTTAGATAAGAAACTACTGGAAAAATACGGCCATCCCACGGCGGAGGCCTTGGTGGAAAGCGCCTTTGAGCATATCGCCCTTTTAGAAAAATTTGGTTTCTACGACATCTGCGTGTCGATGAAATCCAGTGCCGTGCCCACAATGGTGAAGGCTGCCCGGCTGTTTCGTCAGCGGTGCGACTATCCGCTCCACATCGGTGTGACGGAGACAGGCCCTGTCCGAATGGGTCTTATGAAATCTGCAATGGGCATTGGCGCGCTGCTGCTGGACGGCATCGGTGACACCCTCCGGGTCAGTCTCACCGATGATCCTGTGGAGGAGGTCTATGCCGCAAAGGATATCTTAAAAGCAGCAGGACTTCGGAAAGAGGGCGTGAACATCATTTCCTGCCCCACCTGCGGACGGACAAAAATCGACCTCATCGGTCTTGTAAACAAGGTTGACGAGGCGCTGAAGGACTGTAAAAAGCCCATCACCGTGGCGGTAATGGGCTGTATCGTTAACGGACCGGGAGAAGCCCGGGAGGCAGATATCGGCATTGCCGGCGGTGACGGCTGCGGTATGCTCTTCGAGAAAGGCGAGCAGATCGCGAAATACCCCTATGAGGAGCTGCTGCCGGCTCTCTTGGAAAGAATCGAAAAAATGTGAGGAAGCTATGAAAGAAACCATTCCCTTTTTACATATGTTCCCGGATTACCGTCCGGCTGCCGACCTCCGAGAGGTAATGCAGCAGGCGGTATTGGAATCTGCGGACATAGACCCCACTGCCCGGCGGATCAGTGTAAATATGGCATCCGGCCATTATATCCCCCGGACGAACTTAGACGGGATGGAAAGGGAAATTGCCCGTATCTACGGACTGAACAGCCTGACACTATGCTGCAAGTTTCCTGCGAACTGCCTGACTGATATCGCACCGGAGGAAATTCGGGATATTTTCGTCTCCCAAAATTCTATGGCGCGGGGTATCCTTGCCGGCGCCCAGTATGCTTGGGAAGGGGAAAAACTGACGGTATCCCTTGCCGCTAACGGCAAGGATATTCTGGAAAAAGTGCTGCCGCAAGTAAAAAATATCTTCTTTCAGCGGTTCGGCGTTGTGCCGGAAATCGAAATTGTCACCGGGAAAACCTTAGAGGGCAGACAGATCATTGACGCAATGGCGCAGATGCGCCGTGAGATGCTTACCGATATGCCTGCCCCGGTGTTCCGGGATAAGGCAAAGCCTGCCGCAGAAAAGCAGGAAGCCATTTTCGGCAGACCCTTTAAGGGCGAACCCGTCCCGATGGACACTCTGGAGCTGGATATGGGCAGCATCATCGTGGAGGGCAAGGTCTTTGCGGTAGACCACCGGGAGCTGAAGAAGCGCAACGCCTGGGTCATCTCCTTTGATATGACCGACAACCGGGGTTCTGTGCGTATTAACCGCTTTATGGAGGCAAATGAGGCAAAGCCTATCTTAGACGCAGTCAAGAGCGGCAAGGTCCTCCGGGTCCGGGGCAGACTGGAAATTAACCGCTACGACGGGGATATGGTCCTAAAGCCGGACGCCATTATGGCAGGCAAAATGGAATCCCGTGCCGACACCTGCGAGGAAGGTCGCCGCGTAGAGCTGCACCTGCATACGAATATGAGTAATATGGATGCGCTCACAAGCACAGATGCGGCAATCCGCCGCGCCGCTGCTTGGGGACATCCTGCCATTGCCATCACCGACCACGGCTGTGTCCAGTCCTTTACGGAGGCGCTGCACACAGTGGAGGACTGGAAGGGCGCGCCCAAGGTGGCGGGCACCGATAAGCCTATCAAGATCCTTTACGGCTGTGAAGGCTATTATATTAACGATGTGGACGACCGTGTTGCTGTCCACGGCAAGAAAAATATGTCTTTCGATGAGGAGTATATTGCGCTGGATTTGGAGACCACCGGCCTCTATGCCCGGCACGATACCATCATCGAGGTCGGCGCAGTCAAGATACGTGGGGGAGAGGAAGTAGACCGCTTCCAGACCTTTGTAGACCCCGGTCGGCAGCTAAGCCGTGAGGTCAGCAGTCTCACCGGTATTACCGATGCTATGCTAAAGGGCGCACCCAAAATCGATAAAGTCATCCCGGAGCTTTTGGACTTTATCGGGGATCGGGTCATCGTCGCCCATAACGCGGACTTTGACCTGACCTTTATCCAGCGGGCCTGCGACGGACTTGGGATCTCGCATCATTTTACATATGTGGATACCCTCACCATCGCCCAAAACCTGATGCCGGAGCTTCCCAAGTATAAATTAGATGTAGTAGCAAAGGCATTCGGTCTTGAGGACTTTAACCATCACCGGGCAGGGGACGATGCCTTGATCTGCGGCAAAATTATGGCGAATTTGTTTCCCTTGCTGGCGGAAAAAGGTATTACTGACATTCAGCAGATCAATGATGCAATGCTGCCTCTGCGCAGCACCCACCGCCGGGAGACTATGCGCTGTCAGCATATCGTGATGTTTGCCAAGAACCAGATGGGACTTCGCAATCTCTATCATCTTATCTCCGATGCCAATTTGAAGCATTTCCGGAAATTCCCCCGGATTTTCAAGTCGGAGCTACTCAAGCTGCGGGAGGGTCTTATCATCGGCTCTGCCTGCGAGAATAATGAAATCTATCAGGCAGTTCTCTCCGGCAAAAGCTGGGAGGAGCTGGAGCGTCTTGCTTCTTTCTACGATTACTTGGAAATTCAGCCCCTTTCCAACAACCGCTTTATGCTGGACGAGGGCAAAAAGGGCGAAGCGCCCATTGCCATCTCGCAGGAAGAGCTCCGGGACTGCAACCGCACTATCGTGGAGCTGGGTCAGCGTTTGGGCAAACGGGTAGTTGCCACCGGCGATGTCCACTTCTTAGACCCGGAGGACGAGATCTTCCGCCATATCCTGCTGGCAACCAAAGGCTTTGATGATGCGGACAAAGATAACCCCCTGTATTTCCGCACCACCGACGAAATGCTGCAGGAGTTTAGCTATCTGGGCGCGGAAAAGGCAAGGGAAGTGGTCATTGAAAACCCGAACTACATTGCGGATATGTGCGATACAGTGCGTCCCGTGCCCCATAATCTGTTCGCACCCTCCATCGAAAACTCCGTGGAGGATCTGAAAAGCTTGGTCTACGGCAAGTTCCACCGGCTTTACGGCGACAATCCGCCGGAATCCATGGTAAAGCGCGTGGAAACCGAGCTCCACGACATTATCTCCTGTCACTACGATGTGATCTATATGTCGGCGCAGAAATTGGTGCAAAACTCCTTGGAAAACGGCTATCTTGTCGGCTCCCGAGGCTCTGTCGGCTCTTCCATCGTTGCCTATCTTTCCGGCATTACGGAGGTCAATTCCTTCCCGCCTCACTACCGCTGCCCCAATCCCGACTGCAAATACACAGAGCTAAATGTGCCCGAGGGCTATAACTGCGGCGCGGACCTTCCGGATGCCGTCTGTCCCCATTGCGGTACGAAATTTGAAAAGGACGGCTTCCATATTCCCTTTGAGACCTTCCTCGGCTTCGGCGGTGACAAGGTGCCGGATATCGACCTGAACTTCTCCGGTGAATACCAGTCCCGGGCCCACGCCTACTGTACGGAGATGTTCGGCGCGTCCCATGTGTTCCGGGCAGGTACCATTGGCACAGTGGCGGAAAAAACCGCCTTCGGCTACGCCAAGAAATTCCTGGACGAGCGGGATAAAACCGTCAGCCGTGCAGAGGAAAACCGGCTTGCCGCCGGCTGTGTGGGTGTTCGCCGCACCACCGGTCAGCACCCGGGCGGTCTGGTGGTCATCCCTCAGGAAAATGAGATTTGGGATTTCTGCCCGGTCCAGCACCCGGCAGACGACCCCAACTCCGACCAGATCACCACCCATTTTGAATACCACTCTATGGAGGAAAACCTCCTGAAGCTGGATATGCTGGGGCACGATGACCCTACAATGATCCGTATGATGGAGGATGACACCGGTGTGGATGCCAAGACCATCCCGCTGGATGATAAAGCCACAATGTCCATCTTCACTTCCTCCAAGGTGCTGGGCTACGAAAACGACCCCATACTCGGTCCTACCGGCGCTGTTGCCGTACCGGAATTCAACACCCGGTTTACCCGCGAAGTACTGCTCGACACCAAGCCTGAAAAGTTTGACTTTTTGGTGCGTATTTCCGGCTATACCCACGGCACGGATGTGTGGCTGGGCAATGCAAAGGATCTCATCGTCTCCGGCACAGCAAGGGTAGATCAGACCATCGGCTGTCGTGACGATATTATGATCTACCTCATTTCCTGCGGTCTGCCGGAAAAGAGAGCCTTTAAGATCATGGAATCTGTCCGTAAGGGCAGGGGACTGCCGGACGGCGCAGAGCAGGAAATGAAGGCTGCCGGTGTGCCGGACTGGTATATTGACTCCTGCAAGAAGATAAAATACCTGTTCCCCAAGGCCCATGCCGTTGCCTATGTTATGATGGCGTTCCGGATCGCTTGGTTTAAGGTCAACTATCCTCTTGCCTTCTACGCGGCTTATTTCTACCGCCGCAGTCAGAAGGGCGGCTTTGATGCGATTATGATGACAAACGGTATGGAGGATGTGAAAGCCCATATCAAAGCCATTTCCGGCAACGACAAGGCCACTGACAAGGAGCAGGATCTCTTAACTACCTTGGAGGTTGCCTACGAATATTATCTGCGGGGCTTCGAATTTTTGCCCATCGACATTTATAAGAGCCACGCCACCAAATTCCTCATTGAGGACGGCAAGCTCCGTCCACCCTTTGTGTCCATCTCCGGCCTTGGCGAAAGCGCCGCCTGGGACTTGATGCGCGGCAGAGAAAACCGGGAATTTATTTCCATAGAGGAAGTGGCTGCCGCCTGCCCCAAGGTCAGTAAGACCCATATTGAGATGCTGAAAGATGCAGGCGCTTTCGGCGCTCTGCCGGACTCCAACCAAGTAAGTCTGTTTTAAGGAGAGAGAATTATGCAAGCAACAGAGAAACAGTATCATATTAACTGCTCTGCCGGGGATGTGGGACGGTATGTGTTCCTGCCCGGTGACCCCGGCCGCTGCGAAGCCATCGCGTCTTATTTTGACAGTCCCGTCCATATCGGTATGAATCGGGAGTATAATATCTATACCGGCTACCTCTGCGGAGAGAAGGTCTCCGTCTGCTCCACCGGCATTGGCGGTCCTTCCGCCGCCATCGCAATGGAGGAGCTGGCAGCCATCGGCGCGGATACCTTTATCCGGGTTGGCACCTGCGGTGGCATCCATATGGATGTGATGCCCGGAGATGTGGTGGTGGCCACCGGTGCGGTCCGCTTTGAGCATACCTCCTTTGAGTATGCCCCGGCAGAATACCCCTCTGTGCCGGACTTTGATGTGACACTCGCGCTCCGGGATGCCTCCAAGGCATTGGGCTATCCTACTCACACCGGTGTGGTCCAGTGTAAGGACTCCTTTTACGGTCAGCACTCGCCTGAAAAATCCCCGGTTTCCTATGAGCTGCTGCAAAAGTGGGAGGCTTGGAAACGCTTGGGCGTCAAGGCCAGCGAAATGGAATCTGCAGCCCTCTTTGTTGTGGCGGCGGCTTTGGGTGTTCGCTGCGGCAGCTGCTTCCACGCGGTATGGAATCAGGAGCGGGAAAAGGCAGGTCTCTTTATGCCTATGACCGAAGACACCTCCCGTGCCATCCGTGTGGGCATCGAGGCTATGAAACTGCTGATTCAGGCGGATAAAAAGTAATCGCAAAATGTAAGGACTGGCGTCCGCGACGGTCCGTAAAAACACCCCGACAGATTTCTGTCGGGGTGTTTTTATGCCGTTTTCTTTTTCGGTGTGATTTGAGATAGAATTACTGCAATAAACAGGAGCACACAGCCGGAAATTTCCCAAGGGGTCATTGTCTCGTGTAATATCAGCCAGCCGCACAGCACCGCAACCACGCTCTCAAGGCTCATAATAATAGAGGCGGCATTGGATTCTACCCGCTGCTGTCCCAGCACCTGCAAGGAGTAGGCAACACCGGACGACAAAATACCGGCATACAGCAGCGGCACCCGGCAAGTCCAAATACCGGAAAGGCTTACATTTTCTGTCAGCATCATAAGTCCGGACAGCACACCGCATACTAAGCACTGAATGCAGTTGAGGCGCAGACCGTCCTGCCCATTTCCCAGCCGCTCCACAAAGGTGATTTGAAAGGCAAAGGACAGGGCAGAACCAAGGAGCATTAGATCGCTGGAGCGAATTGTCGTTACACCTACGCAGCTAAGTAAGTACAGTCCCAAAACCGACAGTACGATGCTTATGATGATATTGACCGTAGGCTTTTTTCCAAAGAAGATACCGATCACCGGCACCAAAACCACATAGAGGGCGGTTAAAAAGCCTGCCTTACCTGCATCGGTATCTACAAGGCTCACCTGCTGCAGTCCCGCTGCAACAAAGAGGGCAATGCCGCAAAGTGTGCCGCCAATCCAAAGCCGCTTATTACACCATTTCCGAAAATAGTTTTTTGCGTCTTTGGCTTCAAATACCGCAATGATCGGAATTAAAAAGGCAACTGCCAAAACCGAGCGGAGCGCCAAAAAGGTAAAGGGACCCACCGCGTCCATTCCCACGCTTTGGGCAACAAAGGTACTGCCCCAAATTAGCACGGCAATGATGAGATAAATATTGCCGGTCAGCTTCTTTTTCATCTTTATCACCGATATCAAATCTACCATAAAACTGCCCGAAAAGCAATATTGCATTTTGGATAGGGGAGTGGTATAATAAACGAAATCCACTTTTTGGGAGGTTAATATTATGGAAACGATGGAAAAGCTGCCTCAGCGCAGCGAAGTTTTGAAGGAAAACACTTGGGCAACGGAGGATATGTATGTCTCCGACGAAGCTTGGGAGCAGGAGCTTGCCACGATCAAGGAAGATACCGCGGCCCTTGCCGCCTTTGCAGGAAAGCTGGGCGAAAGTGCTGAGTCTCTTTGCGCTTATTTGACAAAGATGGAGCAGGTAGATGCAAAGGTGGAGCTGCTGGCAAACTACTGTATGCGCAAAGCCGATGAGGACACCAGAAATTCCTTCTATCAAGGTCTTTCCGGCAAGTTTATGTCTGAGGTGGTTGCGCTGAGCACTGCCGTCAGCTTTGAGACACCGGAAATTATGGCCATCGATGACGAGAAGCTGGAGCAGTTTTACAAGGATTGCCCTGCGTTAGAGCGTTTCCGCCGCTATCTTACCGATAAGCGCCGCCTAAAGGCCCACACTCTTTCTGCTGAGGAAGAAAGACTTCTGGCATTGGCAGGCGATATGGCTGCCTCTCCCGATAATATCTACGGTATGCTGGCTGACGCAGACCTGACCTTCGCTGACGCTATCGACAGTGAGGGCAATGCCCATCCCCTTTCTCAGAGCACCTTTATTTCCTATCAGGGCTCTGCTGACCGCGCCCTGCGCAAGAGTGCCTATGAAAATCTCTATGCCGGCTTCGGTGCCTTCCGGAACACCGCTGCCGCCATCCTGAATGCCCAGAATAAGAAGCTGAAGTTCTTTGCTGATGCCCGGCGCTATGGCTCTACCTTGGAGGCATCTCTGTCCCGCACCAATGTGCCTACCACAGTTTACACCAACCTTATCGATGCTGTCCATAAGAATATGGACAAAATGCACCGCTATGTCCGTCTGAGAAAGAAGCTCTTAGGCGTGGACGAGCTGCACTTCTACGATGTGTACGCCAATTTGGTCTCCGGTGTGGACAAGAAGATCCCCTATGAGGAAGCAAAGCAGACTATTTACGATGCCCTTGCGCCCTTGGGTGAGGATTACCGCAACATCCTGCAGGAGGGCTTCAATAACCGCTGGGTGGATGTTTACCCCAATGAGGGCAAGCGCAGTGGCGCATACTCTGCCGGCGCCTCCGTCCACCCCTATGTGCTGATGAACTACACCGGCACGCTGGACAGCCAGTTTACCCTTGCCCACGAAATGGGCCACGCCCTCCACTCCTATCACTCCAATAAGTACCAAAATCCCATTGATGCGGATTATGTGATCTTCGTTGCCGAGGTGGCATCTACCTGTAACGAAGCGCTGCTGATGGAATATTTGCTGAATAAAACCACCGATAAGAAGGAAAGAGCTTATCTTATCAATCACTTTATGGAGCAGTTTAAGGGTACACTCTACCGCCAGACCATGTTTGCGGAGTTTGAGCTGATCCTCGGTAAGCTCACTGCGGAGGGTAAGACCCTGACCGCAGAGCTGCTGTGCGACGAGTACCGCAAGCTCAATGAGCAGTACTTCGGACCCGATATGGTGGTGGATGAGCAGATCGCAATGGAATGGGCAAGAATTCCTCATTTCTACTATAACTACTATGTCTTCCAGTACGCAACCGGCTACTCTGCCGCCATCGCGCTGTCCCGCCGCATCCTGAAGGAGGGTGCCCCGGCAGTTGCGGATTATATCAAGTTCCTCTCTGGCGGCTGCTCCAAGAGCCCCATCGAACTGCTGCGGGATGCAGGTGTGGACATGGAAAGCCCCGCTCCCGTGGAGCAGGCACTCCAGCTCTTTGGCGAGCTGCTGGATGAGATGGAAAGCTTGGTCGAAGAATGATTTATTTACCTACGCTTCACACCTTTGCTATGAATAATATCTTCACCGGCTCCCACGGACGCCTTCGCTTCCGGATCGTGCCCAATGTGGTAAAGCTCCCCGGTAGCAAAGAGGTGGATATGGATAGCAGCAGCATCGAATGTGAATACTGGTACGGCGACCTCTGTTATGAAAAGAGTACCATCGAAGAGAAGCAAGTCTTCCCTATGACCGACGAGGGCAGAACTGCAATGCAAGCCTGGCTGGAAGAAAAGGTTAAATAACCCTCCCCTTTGGGGAGGGGGGACCACGCAGTGGTGGGTGAGGTTCTAACCTCATCCGTCATTTGCTCGTACCTCGCAAATGCCACCTTCCCCCTTGGGGAAGGTTTTTGCTCTTTTTCTAACAAAAAGATTGACTTTTCCTGATATTATGGTAAAATATCCCCGATATGCAAATGCATTGCGGAAACCAAGCAGATTGTAGCGTACAAAGCGAGAGGGGAATGGTGTAAGCCCTTTGCGCAAGCTCTGCAAGCCACTTCCAAGCGGCCCGGGATGACCGGGACGGGTGCTCCCGTTACAGAGCGTCTAAGATACCGCATTTGCGGTGAATTAGGGTGGTACCGCGAATCTTTTCGCCCCTACGATTTGTAGGGGCGGTTTTTAATTTTACGGAGGTAATTTTTCTATGGCAAAGTATTATGGACTTAACGAACTGCGCGAGATGTTCCTTTCTTACTTCGAGAGCAAGGATCACCTGCGCCTTCCCAGCTTTTCTCTGATCCCTCAGAACGATGCATCTCTGCTTCTTATCAACTCCGGTATGGCGCCTATGAAGCCATACTTCAAGGGCGAGGTAGAGCCGCCCCGCCGCCGGGTCTGCACCTGCCAGAAGTGCATCCGCACCGGTGATATTGAGAACATCGGTAAGACTGCCCGTCACGGCACTTATTTTGAAATGCTGGGCAACTTCTCCTTTGGTGACTACTTTAAGCGGGAAGCCATCCATTGGAGCTGGGAGTTCCTGACAGAGGTGGTAGGTCTTGAAAAGGACCGTCTTTTCCCCTCTATCTACGAAAACGACGAAGAAGCCTTTGAAATTTGGAACAAGGAAATCGGCATTGCGCCTGAGAATATTTTCCGTTTTGGCAAGAAGGACAACTTCTGGGAGCACGGCTCCGGTCCCTGCGGTCCCTGCTCCGAGATCTACTACGACCGTGGCGAAAAGTACGGCTGCGGCAGCCCTGATTGCACCGTTGGCTGTGAGTGTGACCGCTATATCGAGGTGTGGAATAATGTTTTCTCCCAGTTCGATAACGATGGCAACGGCAACTACACCGAGCTGGTACAGAAGAACATCGACACCGGTATGGGTCTGGAGAGACTAGCAGTTGTCTGTCAGGATGTAAACAGTCTCTTTGATGTAGACACCGTTATGAACATCACCAAGCATGTGACAAAGATCACCGGCGCGGCATACGGTCAGAGCAATAAGACCGATGTTTCTCTTCGTGTCATCACCGACCACATCCGGGCATCCACCTTTATGATTGCCGACGGCGTACAGCCCACCAACGAGGGTCGCGGCTATGTGCTGCGGAGACTGCTCCGCCGCGCTGCCCGTCATGGCAAGCTCTTGGGAGTGAACCGTCCCTTCCTTTTTGAGGTTGTGGAGACCGTCATCCGGGAAAATGAGAGCCACTATACCTATCTGCGTGAGCGCGCTGAGCACATTATCCGCGTGGTCCGCAACGAGGAAGAAAACTTCAACCGCACCATCGATACCGGTATGCGTATTTTCGGTGAGAAGCTGGCTATCCACAAGGAAAAGGGTGAGAAGGTCTTCTCCGGTGAGGATGCCTTCCTGCTGGCCGATACCTACGGTTTCCCCATCGACCTAACTGCAGAAATGCTGGAGGACGAGGGTATGACCGTAGATATGGAGCGTTTTACCGCTTGCCGTGAGGAGCAGAGAGTCCGCGCCCGGGAAGCTCGGAAGGCACTGGGAGACCTTGGCTGGGCAGGCATCGACTTCGGCAGTGATGTCACCGCTACCGAGTTTGTGGGCTACACCGAGTATAACTGCGAGGCAAGGATCGTTGCCGTCTGCGTCGGTGAAGAGGTCACCGGCTCTATTGCCGGTGGTGAAAAAGGTGTCATTGTTCTCGACAAGACTCCGTTCTACGCAGAAATGGGCGGTCAAGCGGCTGACCACGGTGTACTGATGATGGGCGATTCCCGTTTCGAAATCACCGATGTCCAGAAGGATAAGGGCGGCCGCTATCTGCACACCGGTACTCTGACCCGCGGTGCAATGAAGGTGGACGATGCGGTCTGCGCTGCCATCAATGTGGAGCGCCGTAAGGCAATTATGCGTGCCCATACCGCGACCCATTTGCTTCAAAAGGCGCTGAAGAGCGTTTTGGGCGACCATGTCCATCAGGCTGGCTCTCTCGTGGAGCCGGACCGTCTCCGCTTTGACTTTACCCACTACTCCGCCCTGACGCCGGAGGAGCTTTCCAAAATCGATATGATGGTGCAGGACGCTGTGCTGGAGGGCTACGGTGTCGATATCCGAGAGATGCCCATCGAGGAAGCAAAGGCCATGGGCGCTATGGCGCTGTTTAGTGAAAAGTACGGTGATACCGTCCGGGTCGTCAATATGGGCAGCTACTCCATCGAGCTGTGCGGCGGTACCCACTTAGATAATACCGCCAAGGTTGGCCCCTTCTGTATTGAGAGTGAAGGCAGCGTTGCCTCCGGTGTCCGCAGAATCGAAGCCATTACTGGCAGAGCCTGCCTCGACGAAATGGAGCAGAACCGCCATAATCTCTATGCCGCCTGCGCTGCGCTGAAGACCAAGCCCCAGGGTCTGCAGGAGAAGCTCTCTGAGCAGTTCGAGGAGATCAAGGGACTCAAGCGCGCCATTGAGACCATCAATGCAAAGGAAGCTGCCGGTGAGGTGGACCGCTTCCTGTTCGGCGCAAGAAATATCGGCGGACTGCACATCATTACCGCTGCGGTGGCGCAGGCGGACGCAAATAAGCTGCGCCAAATGGGTGACCTGCTCCGGGATAAGGACGCATCTGTTGTGGCTGTGCTGGCAACTGTCAACGACGGCAAGATCACCTTCCTTGCTACCTGCGGTAAGGACGCCGTGGCAAAGGGACTGCGTGCCGGTGACCTTGTAAAGCTGGTCTGCACAGAATGTGGCGGCTCCGGCGGCGGCAAGCCGGACTCCGCTATGGGCGGCGGTAAGGATGTCACCAAGGTGGATAACGCTCTTGCACTGGTTGACGATTTCGTCACCTCTAAACTGCAATAATTCTATGGGGTGCGTGAAACATCGCACCCCATTCTATAAAGGAGAAATCTATGCGAAAGCTGGTATGGTTGGCAATTGGACTGACCGGTGGCTGCGCTTTAGCCGCTTATGCCTTTTCGAATATGCTTTTACTGCCTGCTGCCGCGCTTGCTGCGGTGGCGGGTCTCCTTTGTTTTGCCCTTCATAAAAAGTCCATCGCTTTTATCTGCGCTGGACTGACAGTAGGTATCATATATACCTGCAGCATCGGCAGCTACTATACCGTTGGCATTGACAATTACGACGGCACGGTGCAGGAAATGGTCATTACCGTTACCGATTACAGCCGGGAAAATGAATACGGGCTCCGGTGCGAGGGCGAATTTGCCCTTTCCGGGAAGAAATACAGCCTTATTCTCTATTGCGACAAGATCGTAGACCTGCAGCCGGGAGACCGTTTAGAGGGAAAATTCCAGCTTCGCCTGACTACACCCGGCGGCAGCAAGGAATCGGACTACTTAGAAAAAAGCGGTATCTACTTTATTGGCTACAGCAGGGGAGATATGGACATCTTTCCGTCGGATGAAAAGAATCTCCGTTTTTTTCCACAGCGTCTTCGTAAAAGCATTCTGAATCGAGTTGACGAGATATTTCCGGGAAACACTGCCGCTTTTGCAAAGGCACTGCTGCTGGGCGATACGCAGGATCTTGCCTACAGGCAGGATGTGGCGCTGCGTACCACCGGGATCCGCCATATCGTTGCCACCTCGGGACTGCACGTTTCGATTCTCTTTTCCCTTATGTACCTGCTTTTTGGTAAGAAGCGATCTATTACTGCCTTACTTGGCATTCCACTGCTGATCCTCTTTGCAGTGATGGCAGGCTTTTCTCCCTCAGTGATCCGGGCTACGGTGATGCAGATCGTGATGATCGTGGCGCTGCTGTTTAAGAAGGATTATGACCCACCTACGGCATTGGCGCTATCGGTGATCGTGATACTGTTATTAGACCCTTTTGCGGTCACCACCGCCAGCTTTCAACTGTCCTGCGGCTGCGTGGTAGGCATTTTCCTCTTCGTGCCCCGGCTGCAAAACTACATCTATCATAAGCTCCCCGGCTATTCCAAAAAGCGGGTCATCCTCCGGACTATATTGGGCGCAGTGTCTGTTACTGTCAGTACAATGATCATCACTGCACCGCTCAGCGCTCTTTACTTTGGCAATATCAGCCTTGTGGGCGTGCTGACCAATCTGCTCACCCTATGGGCGGTGTCTATCATTTTCTACGGCATCATCATTGCGCTGGTGCTGTCTCTCATTTGGCTGCCCTTGGGGGCGCTGATCGCCCATGTAAGCGCGGTGCTTATTCACTATGTACTGTTTTGGGCAGATGTACTGCAAAATGTACCCTTGGCGGCGGTCTATACCAAATCGCCTTATATCGTTATTTGGCTCATCGGCTGCTATGCCGCACTCATCGTCTTTTGGTTGCTGGGAAAAAAACGCCACGGTATTTTGGCGGTATCTATGACCCTGTTGCTCTTTGCCGCAGTTACCCTTTCCTATATTACGCCACGGCTTGACGATTACCGGATCACAGTATTGGATGTGGGACAGGGACAATGCATCCTGCTGCAAAGCAGGGGAGAGACTTATGTGATCGACTGCGGCGGCAGCACCGATAAGGCCACCGCAGAAATCGCCGCTGCCCATCTTCGCAGTCAGGGGATCCGCCGGATCAGCGGTGTGATCCTGACCCACTATGACCGTGACCACTCCGGCGGCATCCCGTATTTCCTGCAGGAAATAACGGTGGACACCCTGTATTTACCCAGCGTGGAAGGGGAGCTACCAATAGAAATTTCCCAAGGACAAGCCTATTCTTTTGTAAACGAAACAATGACCCTGCCGGTGGGCATCGGCAAGATCACCGCATTTCCCGGAAAAAGGGAAAAAGCCGACCCTCAGGACAGCATCTGCATCTTGTTTCAGGCAAAAAACTATGATATACTGATCATGGGTGACAGAGATACCGGTGGGGAAGCGGATTTGATGGATCGCCATCTTCTCCCATTGGTGGATGCGTTGGTCATCGGACACCACGGTTCTGCCTCGGCAACGGGAATGGAACTGCTGTATCAGGTGAAGCCGGAAACAGCAATTATCTCTGTCGGAAAAGATAACCGCTATGACCATCCCAGAGCAGAAGTCATAGAAAAATTACATTTATTTGGCTGCCGCATTTTGCGGACAGACCGACACGGAACGATCATCATCAGGGGGTGAAACGCTTGGCAAAAAAGGAAATGCCGGATAACGACAGCTTTCAAAAGCTAAAAAAAGCTGTCCGGGAGAAGAATATCGGCAAGCTCTATATTTTCCATGGCGAGGAAACCTTCCTGAAAAATCACTATTTGGAGCAGATCCGCCGCCAGCGCACCGACGAGATCACGGAGAGCTTCAATTACCGCAAGCTCACCGGCGAGACCTTCACTGTGGAAGACCTGACAGAGGGCATAGAAGCGGTGCCTATGATGGCGGAGTACACCCTGACAATTGTTGATGATGTGGATATATGGAAACTAAATGAGGGCGACCGCACCCGTTTAGGGGAGCTATTATCCGACATTCCCGATTACTGCACCGTGATTTTCACCTATGAAACCGTAGAGTGGAAGCTGGACGGCAGATATAAGAAGCTGTGCGATGTGCTCCGTCAAAATGCGGAAATTGTGGAATTTCCCAAGCAGGAGGCAAGAGATCTGATTCCTTGGATCGGTCGGCACTTTGCCGCTGCCGGGAAACGGATCGCCCCGAATCTTTGCAGCTACCTTATTGAGATCACCGACGGTACGATGACTACCCTTGCCGGTGAGATCGGCAAGATCTGCGCCTTCTCCGGGGCAGAGGAGATCGTAAAGAGTGACATTGACGCTGTGGTAGAGCCGGCGCTGGATGCCATTATTTACGAGATCTCCGAGCAGCTTTCCGCAGGTGAGCCGGGGAAAGCTCTCATTAAATTAGAACAAGTGCTGAAAATGCAGGAGGAGCCCATCTCTATCCTTGGTTCTATCGGTGCCCATTTCCGGCGTCTCAGCACCGCAAGGGTGCTGCAGGATGAGGGAAGACCTTACACGGAGCTGATGCCCCTTTACCGTATGAGTGATTGGGTAGCAAGAAAGACGATGCAGTCTGCCAGCCGCTTATCTCCTAAGTTTTTGGAAAAGACCGCCGGCCTGATCATGGAGACAGACCGCAAAATGAAAACCTCCACCGACGACCCCAAGCGGCTATTGGAGGTGCTGCTTCTGGAGATTTCTCAGGAGGCAAGAAATGGTTAAAATTCGAGAGGCGATTGTTGTAGAGGGGCGTTACGATAAAAATACCCTTTCTCAAATTGTGGATGCGTCGATCTTTGAGACTGGCGGCTTTCAGATCCATAAGGATAAGGAAATGCTGTCGCTCCTTCGCGCTGTTGCCCAAAGGCGCGGTCTCATCGTCTTTACAGACAGCGATGGCGCAGGCTTTGTGATCCGCAATTTCCTAAAGGGCGCGATCCCTTCCCAGCAGCTGAAGCACGCCTACATTCCCGACATTTACGGCAAGGAAAAACGGAAAGCTACCCCCGGGAAAGAGGGTAAGCTTGGCGTAGAGGGAATGACGCCGGAGGTTATTTTAGAAGCCCTTCGCCGCTCCGGTGCTACCTTTGAAGATGGCACGGTGACGGATAAAAAGGAAATTACCAAGCAGGATCTGATGGAGCTTGGACTGTCCGGAGGTAAGGATAGCAGCTTGCTGCGAAAAAAATTGCTGCAGGCACTGAACCTACCGGAGCATATGAGCGCCAATGCAATGCTACAGGCGCTGAACCTGCTTTATACAAAGGAAGAACTATTCGAGTTGATGAAAAATGATTGATATACAGGTAAAAAGCTTAACGAAGTTCTTCGTCATCGGAGAAAATCTCTTAGAGGATCTCAGCTTTGAGATTCAGGCAGGGGAGCGGGTGGCTATCCTCGGTCGTAACGGCTGTGGCAAGACTACTCTCTTTAAGATCCTCACCGGAGAAATGGATTATGACGACGGCTCTGTTTTCGTAAACCCCGAGAAAAAACTGGGTCTTATCTCCCAGATTCCGAAATTCCCGGAAGGCTATACGGTAGAGAATGTTCTGCGTTCTGCTTACGGACCGCTGCTTCGCATTCGTGAGAAGATGGAAGCCTTGACGGAGAAAATGGCGTATGACCATTCCGCTGCGCTTATGGCGGAGTATGACGCACTTGAAAACCGTTTTCTCTCTGGCGGCGGCTACGATATGGAGGTAGATCTCGATAAGGTCTGCAACGGTCTTGGCATCACCAAGGAGCAGAGGACCCAGCTCTTTGCCAGTCTTTCCGGCGGCGAACGGACAAGAATGAATCTTGCCCGACTGATTCTGGAGAAAACGGATATTCTACTCTTAGACGAACCTACCAACCACTTAGATCTTAGATCGGTGGAATGGCTGGAGAGCTATATCAAAAGCTTCAAGGGCACGGTTCTTGCTATCTCCCACGACCGGTATTTTCTGGACCGGGTGGCAGAGCGGGTCATTGAGATCGTGGACGGACACGCGGAATTCTACTCCGGCAACTATTCTTTCTATATGGAGGAAAAGCAAAACCGCTTTAACTTGCAGCTAAAGCAGTACGAGCAGGAGCAGGCCAAGCTGAAGCAGCTTGGCTACACCGTGGAACGGATGAAGGGCTGGGGCATCAATAACCGGACGCTGTACCGTCGGGCAATGTCCATCCAGCACCGTATGGAGCGGATCCGTAAGACCGAAAAGCCCAAAACCGAAAAGACAATGAAGGCATCCTTCGGCGAAAAGGAATTTGCCGGGGATATGGTCTTTGAGACCAAGGGACTGTCAAAAGCCTTCGGTGACCGTGTACTGTTCGATAATGTAGAACTGAGAGTTGGTGGCGGTGAACGGATCGCCATCCTTGGTGATAACGGCACCGGTAAAACCACTTTCCTCAAATGTCTGCTTGGGGAAGAAGATGTACGCGGGAAGCTGAAATTCGGTCCCACAGTAAAATGGGGATACCTGCCCCAAATTATCCACTTTGCCCATCCCGAGCGAACGCTCTATGATACAATGCTCTATGAGCGAAACTGCACGCCGCAGACCGCTCGTGACCGTTTGGGTGCATTTTTGTTTCAGGGTGAAGATGTGTTCAAGAAGGTGGGTGACCTCTCTGGCGGCGAGCAGTCCCGCCTCAGGCTGTGTATGCTGATGGACGAGAAGATCAATATGCTGGTGCTGGACGAGCCGACGAACCACTTGGATATTGCGTCGCGAGAATGGGTGGAGGCTGCCATTGAGGAATTTGAGGGCGTGCTGCTGTTCGTCTCCCATGACCGGTACTTTATCGAAAAGTTTGCCGAGCGGATCTGGGTCTTGGAGGACGGTACGATCAAGGATTATCCCTGCGGTTACGCCAAATATCGCTCGATCTTAGAGCACGAAGCCATGGCAAAGCCTGCCACAGCCCTAGAAATGAAACCTAAAAAAGAAAAGGTCAAAGGCGGCACCAAGGAACTGGATAAGCTGATCCGCCGCCTGGAGCGGGAGATCGAAAAGCAAGAAGCTGCCATTGCCGAAATCGATAGAAAAATCGAGGAAAGCGGTGCAGACTACACGGTGCTGACAAAGCTCTATGAAGAAAAGGAAGAGACAGAAGCTGTCCTTCTCGATTTAATGGAGCAATGGGAATCCGCCCAAGCCTAAAAAGCCTTCCCCCTTGGAGAAGGTGTCAAAAATCTAAGATTTTTGACGGATGAGGTTTTTCTAAATCGTCCGCTTGCGGACACATTCATTTTCAATTATCAACTGTTAATTTATTAAGGAGTGTATGTATATGAGTTCCTGTAACGGAAATTGCTCCACCTGCGGCAGTGATTGCAAAGACCGCAAGGCGGAGAGCCTGCTTGCCCAGCTGAACCCAAAGGCAAGCGTCAAAAAAGTCATTGCCGTAGTCTCCGGTAAGGGCGGCGTCGGTAAAAGCACCGTCACATCTTCTTTGGCAGTAGCAATGGCGAAAAAGGGTCACCGTGTGGGTATTTTGGATGCGGATATTACCGGTCCGTCTATCCCCACCGCTTTCGGTGTCACCGAGTGCAGCGCAGCCACCACCGACGGTTTATACCCCGCCATCACAAAGGGCGGCATTCAGATCATGTCTATTAATTTGCTTTTGGATAACGCTACCGATCCCGTGGTTTGGCGTGGACCGGTCATTGCCGGAGCGGTCAAGCAGTTCTGGACTGATGTGGTGTGGCAGGATGTGGACTATCTCTTTGTGGATATGCCTCCCGGAACCGGTGATGTGCCGCTGACGGTATTTCAGAGCCTGCCGGTAGACGGCATCGTCATCGTAACCAGCCCCCAGGACTTGGTGTCCATGATCGTTGCCAAGGCGGTCAATATGGCAAATATGATGCATATTCCTGTGCTGGGCTTCGTGGAGAACTACAGCTATTTGGAGTGCCCCGATTGCGGTAAACGGATCGAGGTGTTCGGCAAGAGCAAGCTGGATGAGGTGGCAAAGAAATTTGATCTGCCCGTTTTGGCAAGACTGCCCATCGACCCCGGGGTAGCAGAAGCCTATGACGCAAGCAAGATGGAGGAGATCGATGTCTCCCGTATGGAAGGTATCCTGCCTACTCTCGAAAAAGCATAATAAAACGGCTTCCGCACCTGCGGAAGCCGTTTGCATATTTATTCCGTTGTATAGTTATCGAAATAACCCTGAATATAGACGATGGGTGTGCCCTTGTCACCGGAGCCGGAGGTCAGATCGCAAAGAGAGCCAATGAGATCCGTCAGCCGACGGGGAGTGGTGCCTTGGGCGGCCATATTGCCGACCAGAGAGGAACCGTCCTTCTGCCGGATCTTTGCCTTGATGGCGTCCTGCAGCGCCTTGCCGGTAAGACCTGCAAAGTCATTGTCTGCCAAGTATTTCAGCTTTAGCTCATTGGGCGTACCCTCCAAGCCGGGGGTGTAAGCAGGGGAGACCACCGGGTCTGCCAGCTCCCAGATCTTGCCTACGGGATCCTTGAAGGCACCGTCACCGTAGACCATAACCTCGATATGCTTACCGGTTATTTCTAAAAGCTTTGCCTGAATGTCCTCCACAAGCGCCTGACAGTCCTGAGGGAACAGTTTGACAGTTTCGTCGGTTGCCTTGTTGGAGCCTAAAAGACCGTACTTTGCGTTAAAGCCGCTGCCGTCTACAGGGGCGGTCATAATTTCATCAAGACCAAATACACGCTCCGCACCGGCTGCGCGCAGCAGACGCTTTGTCCGTGCCCGGGTATGAATGTCGCAGGTGAGAATGTTCTTGGTGTAGGGGAGGACAGCTCTGGGGTCGTTGGCGAGGATCACCTCTACCTCTGCACCGCAGTCACGGATGAGCTGGCTGTAGTACTCTACATAATCCACACCGGTAAAGGGGTGCTTCACGATGCCGAACAGCTCCCGATATTTCTCTTCTGTCAGCACATCTCTGTAGGGATCCACACCCTTTTCGTCCATCACATCCGGGTCAATCAGGTGATTGCCTACCTCGTCTGAGGGGTAAGAAAGCATCAGCACGACCTTTTTACAGCCCTTGGCGATGCCCCGCAGGCAGATGGAGAAGCGGTTACGGCTGAGAATAGGGAAGATGACACCCACGGTCTCACCGCCCAGCTTGGTGCGCACATCCTTTGCAATGTGGTCGATGGTAACATAGTTACCCTGCGCCCGGGCAACAATGGCCTCAGTCATAGCCACAATGTCCCGATCCCGGGGGACGAGACCGTCGTTTTCCATAGCGCTGCAGACAGTATTGGTGACGATCTGCGAAAGATCATCGCCCTCACGGATAATGGGGGCCCGCAAACCGATAGAAACTGTACCGAATGTCCGGCTCATAATAGCACATCCAATCAAAAATAAAAGTAAGGGAATTTTGCCGCAAGTATTATACTACAGATGTGGGAATTTGTAAAATAAAATTTTAGAAAAATTTGTTACAAAGATACCAAAGACCCAAAAGACCTGCGCCATAGGGGATATAAAGAAGCAGACTGTCGAGAGCAATGCTGATGGTATGGATGCCCAAGCTCTCCAGACCAAAGATAAGCAGTGCCAAGATCGCAGTAGTTAGGGCGCTGCGGGTAAGCAGCTTGCCGACAATATTTGCAAAGAAGAAGGTGTACAGAGCGCCAATGAGGGGGTTGAGCGCGCCCAACGCAATGCCAACAATAAACTTCAGCGCGCCGGTGAGCAGCATCACACCCAAAATGACCAGCAAAATGGTGGAAGCATATTGGGCAATACCTTCAGGAATCAGGCTGCCCAGGAGTATGGTCACAAGCAGGTGGGCAATGAGACCAAAGCAAACCGTCAGCACACGCATAAGAAGCCATACGAAAATATTTTTGCCACGGGGTAGAAAACGGTCAGCCAAATTTACCACAAAGGCTAAAATGACCATATTCAGCAGCTGCACCGAGACGGTAGCGTGATCCTTATTGGCAAAAGTAAAGAATGTCAGCACATCGCCATCTATAGTTACAAAAGGAAGCGGTGCGGTAAAACGGGCGTATTTTGCGCCCAAGGCCAGCAGTACAGCCGTAAGAGCATAAAGAAAGACGATGGCAATGGCAGAGGACACAGAGGTACCGAGGAGAGACCGCTTGCCAAAAATAAGCCGTCCCACACCGCCAAGGATCGCAGAGCCAACGGCGAGGATGACACCTAAAATCAAAAATCGGGTCAAATTGCCGCCATCAAAGATGTCGGTCAAAAAGGGAAGGTGTACCATAGAAAAACCTCCTTAAAGAGATGGTGCGAGAGGATTGGGAATGACCTTCCCTAAAGGGGAAGGTTTTATTAGAAACAAAGCAGCCGCCAGAGGGTTATCTCTGGCGGCTTTTGTCTCAGTGGAAAGAAGTAAAATTACTTCAGCTCTGCGGTAGCGCCAGCTTCCTTCAGCTCGGCAACCAGCTTCTCTGCATCTTCCTTGGAGATAGCTTCCTTCAGGGTCTTGGGGCAGTTGTCAACAAGATCCTTAGCGTCCTTCAGACCCAGGCCGGTAGCAGCGCGGACAACCTTGATGACGTTCAGCTTGGAAGCGCCAGCGTCCTTCAGGATAACGTCGAACTCGGTCTTCTCCTCAACCTCGACAGCAGCAGCAGCGGGAGCGGCGACAGCAGCAGCAGCGGCGGAAACGCCGAAAACTTCCTCGAGAGTGTGAACCAGCTCAGCCAGTTCCAGAACGGTCAGAGTCTTTACTTCCTCGACCAGGGCAGTAATCTTTTCACTTGCCATTGTTAATTTCCTCCTAAAATTATGTTTGTAGTAGTATAGTTGTGTTTACGAACTTAAGCTTCTGCAGCTTCTGCAGGAGCGCCGCCATCCTTCTGAATACGGATCTGATCCAGTACAAAAGCGAGGCTGGAGATAGGTGCCAGGAAGGTACCCAGGACCTGAGCCACAAGAGCATCTTTGCTGGGCAGCTCACCGAAGCCATTGAGCTGGTCAGCAGACAGGACAGAGCCTTCTACGATACCGCCCTTGATAGCCAGGGGGAGTTTGTTCTTCTTAGCGAACTCGCATACGATACGAGCAGGAGCGATAGGATCACCGGTGGTGCTTGCCATAGAAGTTGTGCCGTTGAGAATGCCGGAGAAATCGTAACCAAGCTCCTTGGTTGCGAAATTGGTCAGGGTGTTCTTAACAACGGTGTACTCTACGCCTGCATCACGGAACTGCTTACGCAGCGCGGTATCCTGTGCAACGGTGATACCCTTGTAGTCAACAAAAACCACGGAAGAAGCTTCCTTGATCTTGCCGGTCAGAGTTTCGACCACTGCCTTCTTGCTTTCAAGAACCTTTGCGTTGGGCATTGAGATTTCACCTCCGAAAGAAAAAATGTCCTTCTGCCAAAAAGACAGAAGGACACGAAAATTACATAATGAATTCACGCAACCTCGGCAGGACTTACGCCTTGCGGCACCTGCTGTCTTTGGCAACAGGTGAATTATAGCAGGTATGTTTCATTTTGTCAACATATTTTTTAAGAAAGAACGCGGAAAAATTGAGAATTGATAATGGACAATTGACAATTATGGTATCGCTCCGCGATGAATTGAATACGCGCCAAAAAAGATCGTAGGGACACCCGTCCTCGGGTGTCCGAATGATGGTGCGGCGGTAGCGGACACCCCTCCCGGGGTATCCCTACGAGAAGGCATTAGAAATCAGAGTGACTGCCACAATTTCCGGTCGGTTGAACAGCCGGAAAGGGAAGGAGCTGTTGCCAAGTCCGCGGCTGATAATCATATTGGTTCGACCGCTTGTAAACAAACCCGCATCATATTTTGGAAATAAACCCTGATTTGGGACATACAGACCTCCGATAAGGGGCAGACGGAACTGTCCGCCGTGGGCATGCCCGGTAAAGGCTAAGTCCACTCCACACTGCACATAGCTGTCAAACAGCTCCGGACGGTGGGAGAGCAGAATTGTATAGGCATCGCCGTGCATAATGGGGGAGATCTTTTCCTCTACCGTCTCGTCCGGATAGAAAAGGGGATCCTCAATGCCTGCAAGACGGATCATTTCACCGTTTTTTTCAAGGCTAACGCTTCTGTTTCGCAGTACAGTCACGCCAATTTCTGTAAGCTGGGCAAAAAGAGTTTCATAGTCCATACGGTGCTCGTGATTGCCGCTTACATAGTAAGTTGGTGCGAGTTCTACTGCCTGCCGGGCAAATTGCAGAGCTTTCTCTTTAGGTGAAGCGTGGACAATGTCTCCGGTAATGACAATAATATCCGGCGATAAAGCCCGGATATCGGCCAATAAACGGCAGTTATCTTTTCCGAACGCCGTATTGTGCAGATCGGAAATCTGAACGATTCTAAAGCCGGCAAAGCTCTCCGGTATCCGGGAAGAAGAGACAGTATATTTGGTAACCTGCAGGGCAGTATTATTCCAGTGGAGGAAGATGCCCACGGAGGTCACAAATAAGATAAGTGACAAAATAAGGGGCCAATATTCCAAGAATTTCTGCATACAGCATTCACCTCGCTTTTCATATTTTACCATATCGCCACGGAAAAAGCAAATGGTATGTGCCAACAAAAAGCTGTAGGGGCCGGCGTCCTCGACGGCCCAAAATAAAATCGGTGCTCGATGCGCCGATTTTATTTTATTGCGTCTGTCAATCGTGCGGTAACCGGGTCGTCGAGGGCGCCGCCCCTACAAATACTATCGTAAAACGCATTAAAAAAGACCACCCGAAGGTGGTCTTTTTATATCAACAATTAGATATACTTGCTGGTTGCAACCTTGACGCCGGGGCCCATGGTGGAAGCGACGACGCAGGAGCGGATATACTGACCCTTTGCTGCAGCGGGCTTAGCCTTCACAACAGCGCCGATCAGGGTGTCCATATTCTCGGTCAGCTTCTGAGCACCGAAGGAAACCTTGCCGATGGGGCAGTGGATGATGTTGGTCTTGTCCAGACGGTACTCGACCTTACCGGCCTTGATTTCCTGCACAGCAGCGGTGACGTTGGGGGTAACAGTACCAGCCTTGGGAGAGGGCATCAGACCCTTGGGGCCCAGAACCTTACCCAGACGGCCGACAACACCCATCATATCGGGGGTTGCAACAACAACGTCGAACTCGAACCAGTTCTCCTTGGTGATCTTCTCAACCAGATCCATACCGCCTGCGTAGTCGGCACCGGCTGCCAGAGCCTCATCCAGCTTGGCGTCCTTAGCGAATACCAGAACACGGGCGGTCTTGCCGGTGCCGTTGGGCAGAACGACAGCGCCGCGGACCTGCTGGTCAGCGTGACGGGAGTCAACACCTAACTTGATATGCAGCTCGACAGTCTCGTCGAACTTTGCGGAAGCACCCTTCACAACCAGTTCCAGGGCTTCGGTGGGATCATACTGAGTAGCGCGATCGATCAGCTTCGCGCTTTCCTGATACTTTTTGCCTCTAAACACTTAAATTATCCTCCTTAAAGTGGTGATGCGGAATAATCCTCCCACATTGCCGGGGCAATTCCCCGGACAGCGATTTATCAATTAGTCAACAACGGTAATGCCCATGGAGCGGCAAGTGCCAGCAACCTGGCTCTCAGCAGCTTCCAGAGAGTTCACGTTCAGGTCGGGCATCTTGGTCTTCGCGATCTCAGTGACCTGAGCCCGGGTGATGGTGCCAACCTTCTGCTTGTTGGGAACGCCACTGCCCTTATCCAGACCGATGGCCTTCAGGATCAGCAGGGGAGTGGGGGGTGTCTTGGTGATGAAGGTGAAGCTGCGGTCAGCGTAGACAGTGATGACTACGGGGATCTTGTAGCCCTCCATCGCCTGCGTGCGTGCGTTGAATTCCTTGATAAATGCTGCGATGTTAACGCCGTGCTGACCCAGAGCAGGACCAACAGGGGGCGAAGCAGTTGCCTTAGCGGCGTTGATTTGAAGTTTGATAATACCGGTAACTTTCTGTGCCATTGTAAGCACCTCCTGAATAAAATGTGGTAATGTGCGTTATACGCACTTTTTGCGGGGCGGTTCGCCCCTCCCACGTTCCGGCCGTTATACGGCCCGATGCGTTATTGGGAAACGACCTCAACCTGATCGAGCTCAAACTCGACGGAGGTCTCGCGGCCAAACATAGAAACCACTACGCTGACCAGATTGTTGTCCACCTCGATTGCGTCTACCGTGCCGGTAAAGGAGGAGAGAGGACCGTCCAGAATGCGGACCGTGTCACCAACTGCGTAGTTGACAACGATCTCGCGCTTCTCAATGCCCATCTCGTATACCTCATCCTCGGAGAGGGGGAGGGGACGCTGTCCATTGGGACCTACGAAGCCAGCTACACCGCGCACGTTACGGATCACGTGCCAAGTATTGTCGCTGTACACCATTTTAACGAAAATGTAGCCGGGATAGAGCTTGCGGTCGTAAGTCTTGCTTACGCCGGCTTCCGTGATCTCGGTGACAGTCTCCATGGGAATGGAAATGGTTTGAATCACATCTTGCAGCTGCCGGTTCTGCACAGTCTTTTCAATGGTGACCTTGACGGTGTTTTCGTAGCCGGAATAGGTTTGGACGACATACCATCTTGCAGTTTCAGCCATGGCTTACTCCTTTATCAATGGAAGGCTTTGATAAGTGCATCAATGCCGAACCGAGCAACGAAGTCGAACAGCCAGATAAATGCGCCGATCACAAGTACGCAAGCGGCAACGATCAGGGTGTTCTTAACTACCTGCTTGGGGGTGGGCCATACGACCTTCTTCAGCTCACTGCGGAGCTCACGGAAGTAGCGACCGATGGCACCAAAGGCTCTCTTGAACCAGTTTTCCTTTTTTACTTCTGCCATTTGGGTCTCTCCTTACTTAGTCTCGTTGTGGATGGTATGCTTCTTGCAGAATCTGCAATACTTCTTCATCTCAAGACGGTCGGGGTCATTCTTCTTGTTCTTCATGGTGTTGTAGTTTCTCTGCTTGCACTCAGAGCATCTCAAAGTGACTTTAACGCGCATAACGGCACCTCCTTAAAATTGCCTCCCTGTATCACTCCGGCTATGAAAAATTTAGTATGCGGTCAACTACAAATAACCGCCCGAAGCTGAAAAAAGGCGCACAAAAAAAGCCCTCTTTTCACAGGTAGAGTCATTCTACCACAGGGGGGTGTCAAAGTCAATAACTTTTTACTTTATTTTTTGTAAAATATGCGTTATAATAGGCAGGAAATCATAGAAAGCAGGTATCTTATATGCGAATTATGGCTGTTGACTACGGCGATGCCCGTACCGGCGTCGCTATTTCCGATCTACTGTGTTCTCTGACCGGCTCTACCCGGGTCATTCACGGCAGAATGCAGGAGAAGCTGATCGCTTCCCTTGTGGAAATTACAAAGGGCAGTGATATTGGGGAGATCGTTGTGGGACTGCCCCGAAATATGGACGGCAGCGAAGGCGTTCGCGCCGAGCTTTGCCGGGAGTTTGCCGCAAAGCTGGGGGAAGCCACCGGACTGCCTGTTAAAATGTGGGACGAGCGCTGGACCACGGTGGAGGCCCACCGTATCCTCTCTGACCATAACTACCACGGAAAAAAACGGAAGGAAACAGTGGATGCTGTTGCCGCTTCCCTCATCTTAGAGGGTTACTTATCCTTCCGTGGACGGTAAAACAGTTCTTTCAGTCCCGTTGCAAGAAGCAAAACGCCAAAGAGCTTTTGCAGAACTGCGATGTGCAGCATACCGCTAAGCAGGGAAAATACTGCCGCAAACGCGATGCCCGCCCATACGGCGGGCATTACCTTTTTGATGGGCAATGTGCCCTTGCGGATGTGGGAAAGGGTCGAAATGAGCGCTGCAGGCAGGAAAAAGAGAAGATTGATCCCCCGTGCAGAGGCCGGGTCAAAGCCGGCAATATTTGTCAGGTAGAGAATCAGAAGACTGCCGCCCCCAAGACCCATTCCGGCAAGTGTGCCGCAAAAGGCAGCGGCCAAAAAAGAGATTAAGGCCATAAATAGCGAACTCCTCCCCATAAGATAAGCAGTCCCAGCGCCCGGTGAAGCCACAGCGTGGGAATATGTCGCGCGATTTTTGGCGCCAGCAAGCCACCGGCACAGCTGCCCAGCAGATAGGGGAGTACTGTGCCTAAGGGTGGATAATAAGGTGCCATCACAATGCTTACGACACAGATGGGCAGAATGATGGCTACAGATGCCCGGAAAACCTCGCTGTCTTCTAAATCTGTAAGTGCTGTGAGCAGAGGCACCAGCACCATACCGCCTCCTGCACCGAAAAGACCTGCCACTGCGCCGGCTGAAGCACCGGCGATCCACAGGCCGTATTTTTTGATTCGAGACAAAAAGAACACCTCCTGTGGGAATTTTTCTCCACAGGAGGTGTATTTATGCATTTTACCGCTCAGCGATGATGGCGTCGGTAGCGATCCACGCCAGATCCTTGATGGAGCCGGTGGTAGTCTTGAACTGCTCGTCGTACCACTTTTGGGTATCCTCAGTACGCATATCGTTGGTAATGAGGAGGTCGCGGTAGTTCATTTCGTTCTTTTCCGCAAAGTACATAATGTGGTAGCCGTACTCAGTCTCGATGATCTCTACATCACCGACCTTGCGGTTCTCGTCGATACACCAGTTCAGGAAGGGTTCCACATAGTTCTGGTCGTAGGTGATGTTCTCAAACAGGCCGCCGGTGCTTGCAGAGCCGGTGTCGTCAGTGTTCTTTTCCACCAGCTTCTTGAAGTTCTCCAGGGTCTTGCCGCCTTCCATAGCTTCCCAATCCTTCAGGAGCTTCTCGGCCTTTTCCTTGGCAGCCTTCTTCTCCTCATCTGTGTAGATCACCTTGCCGTCGTCGTCCTTTTTGTTGTTATTGCCTTCGTCAACAAACTTCTTCAGCAGGTGGTGTACGTCAACGGTGGGAACCTTGTTGTCGTTCATACCTTCAAACAGGACAACATAGTAACCGTTGATGACGCGCTCGGGCTCTTCCTTGTCTTTGGACTCCTCGTCCTTCTTGTCATCTTCCTTATCATCGGTGGTGGGGACATAGTCGTTGACGATGACGGAATTATCGCCCTTGACGCGATCGGCGTCTGTCAGCCAGTCCTTCATCAGGGCAGGCAGCTTGGAGCCGAGGACGTTCTTGTTGGCAGTTGCCTTTGCGTTGGTCTTGTCCTTGTTGATCGACAGTACCTTGACAGCAGCCTCCAGATCTTCGAAGGTCTTGGCGCTCAGCAGGTCCTCGGCAGTCTTCTTGGCAACTGCGCGAGCGGCATCCCGCTCAGCATCGGTGTAGGTGACATTGCCCTTGTCGTCCTTGGTGCCTTCACCCAGGAAGTAGGTGTAGCTGAGGTATACAGAACTGTAAGTGTAGCTGTTGTAATCGTTCTGCTTTTCCTTGACGTACTCACCGATCTGGTCTGCGTTGTAGCTCAGGCTCTCGGTGTAATGTGCCAAATAGGCCTCAGCCAATACGTTCATTTCCAGATAGCTGCGGAAGTTTTCGGCGTTTGCACCGTAGCAGTAGGTGGAGCCAAGGAACTTGTCAAAGCTGGAGTAGCCGTAGATGTAAGTAGCATAGAGCTCCTGCGTGGAGATCTGTGCGTCAATGGCCTTGATCTTTTCTTCATCCAGCTTGAAGCCGGCCTTATTTGCCAGGTCGCACAGCAGATAGGTGCGCTTTGCGTTTTTCAGAGCAGTTTCTACAAATTCATCTGCCCAGGTCTTGCCGGTCTTGGTGTCAGCAATCTGATCCTCCAGAGGCTTGGAAAGGCTCAGACCCTCCAGAATCTGAAGATACATTTCGGTATTGGTGCCATACTGGGAGTACCAATTGGAGTAAGCTTCGTCGATGGCATCAAAGTAATAGTAGCTCAGCTCGACGGCATTGATCTCCTTGCCGTTTACAACAGCAGCAACGGAGTTCAGCTGCAACTTACCGGACTGGACGATACCGCGGACAGTCAAAATGGCGATGGCAGCTACCAGCACCAGCGCGATAATGGTAACGAAGGCGGCAGTGTACCGCTTCAACTGCTTTGCTTCCTTCTGCTCCTGCGTCTGACGCTCGGTCATCTTGGTGGAAGCTTGCTCCTTGCGGAGCTTTTTCTTGTTGGATGCGCTCATAATTAAAAATCCTCTCGTATAAATAATATGCGTTGGGTTTCGCGTTTCTATGGGATTATAACCTATTTTTCTCAATGTTGCAAGCATTATTATTGCAACTTTCAAAATTTTACAAAATTCTCACATATTTTTATCAATTGTCAATTATGGTGTCTGCGACACAGACAGATTTTAAACTGTAGGGGCGAGCATTGCTCGTCAGCGATATTTCAAGGTTTTGCGGTGTTGGTAGTACGGAACGGACGACCGATGGTCGCCCCTACGGCAATGTATGATGGTGCGGAGCACCACGCTCAGAATGACAGCTTGGGAGGTGATCCTTAACTGTCAATTTTCAATTTTCAATTTTCAATTAAAAAGGGGTGCCGTTTTCACGACACCCCTAAACCCGCTTTAGCCGTACGCGCCCATTTATGACCTGCACGATTGGCAGGTGGGTAGCCGCTCTGCATTTTCGCTGCTCCCAACATCCGCCCATCGTCAAAGCGTGGGCGGGAGGTCTGCAATCCGATACAGAAGTCAAGCTTCCCTTTCATGAAATGTGGGTCCAAAAGGACGCGCCACGCACCAAGCAGGCTGAAAAAACTCATTCCTCCGGATAAAGCTCCGCCATAATAAGATCGTTCACTGCCTGCAACTCCTCTTCGTCGGTCACCTCACACAGCAGCGGCTCACCGTCCTCATCCTCCTCGGATTTGAGGATGCTGACCGCAGGCAGGGTCTCCTCCTCGTTACCGGCTGGAATCACTGCAAGATAACTGTATCCGCCGTACTCCACAGTCGTCAGCACTTCCAGCTCGTACTCTGTGCCGTCCTCGTCTGTGATGGTCATAAAATCAGAACCGAACATCTTGTTTCCTCCAATCCTTTGCTGCGCTTATTTTACCGCAAAGGACGGAAAAAATCAAGTAAAATCTGTCAGGACAGAAAGAATGCCAGAATGTCCTGCAAATGCTGCTGGCTTCGGATGCGAATCCCTTGCTCCAAGGCCTGCCGGGCATCCGGGGGATAGGATTCAGCATCGCGGGGATATACCTGAACCGGTACCGAATGACCACCCCGCAGCAGCGCTACCTTTCCGTCATAGACGCCTAAATATAGTATAAGGAGCAGCAAAGGGAAAATATTCCGGAAATTTTTCATTGGATCGCCTCCTGATATCGAAAGTTTTCCCGGAAATTCATTAAATATTTATAAATTGGGTCTTTCGTTTTTTAGTGGGGTATGCTATAATGATATGTATGATGGTATGCCTATATGCCATTTTACAAAATATACACTTTCCGGTCCCGTTCGGACCGTGGAATCTGGAGGTAAGCGATATGCCTGAAAAAGATAAGAGAGGAAACGAGCCCCAGAGCTGGGAGGCCCCAAAGGTCCTTCGTATCCTATATAAAATATGGATGGCGATCTTTTCTGTGGTTAAGATCATTGCCGGTGCGGTCATTACCGTTGCACTGATCTGCGGTGTCTGTGCCTTTGTGGTAGTGGGCATCGTGGGCGATTATCTGGAGACAGATATCCTGCCCAATGCAGACCTTAATCTGGACGACTTTACCCTAGAGATGTCCTCCTTTCTGTATTATGTGGACGGTGACGGTCAGATCCAGCCTCTGCAGCGGATCTATTCCGATACCAAGCGCCAATGGGCGGATCTGGAGGATATGCCCGAGGATCTGATCCACGCAACCGTGGCAATCGAGGATAAGCGCTTTTACGAGCATCAGGGCGTTGACTGGTTTACCACCATCAAGGCCTGCGCCGGTATGTTCTTTGGCGGCGGCACCGCAGGCGGCTCGTCTCTTACCCAGCAGCTGATCAAGAACCTGACCGGTGAAAACAGCTTCACGGTTCAGCGTAAGGTGATGGAGATCTTCCGCGCCGTCTGTGTAGAGCGCACCAGCACCAAGGACCAGATCATCGAGCTGTACCTCAATACCGTTTATTTCGGTAACGGCTATAACGGTGTCCGCAGCGCGGCGGAGTTTTACTTCGGCAAGGAGCTGGAGCTGCTGACTACCGCGGAATGCGCAAGTCTTATTAGCATTACCAATAACCCCTCTATTTTCGACCCTTACCGCAAGGCCTTTGAGGAAGGCGGCAAGACCGGTCGGGAGCGCAACCGAGAACGTCAGACCATCGTACTGAAGGAAATGTGCAATCAGGGCTGGATCTCCAAGGAAGAATATGATGTGGCCATCGCCCAGGAAATGGTCTTTGAGTCCGGTGTTACCTTTGAAGAGCGTCTGAATACCTGCCCGAATGAATCCTGCGGCTACCGGGATGTAGCGGCCAACTTTAAAAAAGAGGGAGAAGAATACTTCTGCCCCAAGTGCGGAACGAAGGTAGTTATGGAGCAGGTCTCCAATCAGGGTGTCTATTCTTGGTTTACAGAGACTGTGCTGGAAGACTTGGCGAAGGAAATGGCAAGTCTTGCCAATGTGGAGTGGAACAGCGCTTCCGAGAAGCTCTATATGGAGCTGATCCGTCGTGGCGGCTACCATATTTATACGACTATGGATCCTGTTGTACAGGCGCAAGTAGACGAAATTTACGGCAATTTGGACTATATTCCCGATACCAAGAGTGGACAGCAGCTACAGTCTGCTATTGTGGTGGTAGATAACCGCACGGGTGACATTGTAGCACTTGCCGGCGGTGTGGGTGAAAAGGAACAGTACGATGCATGGAACCGCGCAATGGCACGTCTCCAATCGGGTTCTTCCATTAAGCCTCTGTCTGTATATGCGCCTGGCTTTGAGTTGGGCGCCATCAATCCTGCAACTGTGGTTTATGATAAACCTCTGCAGTTTAACGGAAACAGTGTATGGCCCAACAATGATACCCGTGAATTCTCTTATAAGCGTACGATTTTTGAAGCGGTAGAGGACTCCGTCAACGCAGCTGCCGCCAATACACTGGACGGTATCGGTATCAGCTATTCCTATGAATATGCAAAATATAAATTCGGTCTGTCTACACTGATCGACGCCAATGTCACCTCCTCCGGCTGGGTCCAGACCGACAAGGATTACGGTCCTTTGGCGCTGGGTGCGCAGACGAAGGGTATCACCGTTCGCGATATGACTACCGCTTACGCTACCTTTGCAAATAATGGTGTATGGCGTGAGGGCAGAACGTTCCTGCGGGTTTACGACAGCAATGGCAATAAGCTGATCGAAAAGGATCAGGAAAGCCGTGAAATTCTTAGCGACAAGACCGTCACTTATATGAATTACTGCCTTGTAAACGCAGTAAATAACGGTACCGGTGCAGGTGCAGCCCTTTCCGGCATCGATGTAGGCGGTAAGACCGGTTCTACCTCCAGCTGGCGTGACCGTTGGTTCTGTGGTTTCAGCGGATACTATACCGCTGCAGTCTGGTGTGGTTATGATATCCCCGAGACTATCACCCTTTCCAGCGGCTCCTATAACCCGGCTGCCCGTATGTGGCGCAATGTTATGCGTCCGCTTCATGAGGGCAAGGCCAATATTCCGCTCTACGACGAAAATAAGATGGTGGATGTAACGGTCTGTCTCGACAGCGGCAAGCTGGCAACCGCTGCCTGCTACCACGATGTGCGGCAGGCGAGCGATTTTACCCGTGTAAAAACCGCAAAGGTCTATCCTGAGGATGCGCCGAAGGCGTACTGCGACAAGCATATGACCGTCAATTTCTGCACCACCGGAAACGGTGTGGCCAATGAGTATTGCACCCTTTTCTCCATGGAGACAAATTTGGAGGGCACCGGCTTTATCCCTGCAGTACTGGCGCAGCAGTCTTTGCTGAAGATGACGCAGAGTGAGATCGACGAGATCAACACCTTGATCCCTCACAGACTGTGGGAGCAGTACTATGAAAAAGCTTATGTCTATCAGGTAGATGACAACGGTGCGCCTGCGGTCTTTAAGGGCTTTACGGTAAGCGGTGCCCTTCAGTATCCGGGCAATAATGCGCCCTGTAAGCATTGCACGGTGCACACCAAGGAGGCTTGGGAGGCTTATTCTAATCAAAATCTGCCCGGCGGTACAGTTCCCTCTGTGCCCGGGGCAGAATAAGGAGTAATTATGATTTGGATTTCCGATTCCTGGAAGGATTATGAGGTGCTGGACACCTCTGATGGCGAACGGTTGGAACGCTGGGGAAAGTATATCCTTGTGCGCCCTGACCCGCAGGTCATTTGGAATACGCCCCACAGCCATCCGGGTTGGAAAAAATACGATGCCCGGTATATCCGCTCTTCCACCGGTGGCGGTCATTGGAGCGACCACAGCCTCCCGGAGCGCTGGCAGATCCGCTATAAGGACTATTTGACCTTCAATGTCAAGCCCATGAACTTTAAGCATACGGGCGTGTTTCCCGAGCAGGCGGCTAACTGGGATTTTATCCGGGATAAGGTGGCAAATGCAGGAAGACCTGTCCGGGTACTGAATCTCTTTGCTTATTCCGGTGGCGCCACCCTGGCGGCGGCAGCCGGCGGTGCGGAGGTTTACCATGTGGATGCCTCCAAGGGTATGGTGCAATGGGCAAAGGAAAATGCAGCTGCATCCGGTCTTGCGGATAGACCCATCCATTGGATCGTGGACGATTGTGGCAAATTTATTCAGCGGGAGATCCGCCGCGGCAGACGGTACGACGGCATTATTATGGACCCACCCAGCTATGGCAGAGGACCCAGCGGTGAGATCTGGAAGATGGAGACCAGCTTCTATCCCTTCCTGCTGGAAACGGCCAAGCTGCTGACGGATAACCCGCTTTTTGTGATCATCAATTCCTATACCACCGGACTTGCGCCCAGCGCTGTTGGATATGCCTCCGATGTGGTATTTGGCGCCACACACGGTGGAAAAACTGAGGTAGGGGAGTTGGGGCTGCCGGTTGCAAACGGCGGTCGCGTATTGCCCTGCGGCGCCACCGGCAGATGGACACCTGATTAGGCTATGGAGGAATACTGTGGGAAAAGCGATTACAGTAGAAAACTTATCCTATACTTATCCGGGCGTGGAGGACACGCCCGGTGTCACCGTATTTACGGACCTGTGCCTTTCTGTGGAGGAAGGCAGCTTCGTGGCGGTGCTGGGCGGCAACGGCTGTGGAAAATCCACCCTCGCCAAGCACTTTAATACTATCCTGCTCCCCTGCGGCGGCAAGGTCTATGTGTGCGGTATGGATACATCCAACCCGGAGTTACAGATCGCCATCCGCAGAAATGTGGGTATGGTGTTCCAAAACCCCGACAACCAGATCGTCGCCAATGTGGTGGAAGAGGATGTGGCCTTCGGTCCTGAGAATTTGGGGGTGGAAAGTAGTCAGATCCGCGCCCGGGTTGACGGCGCCCTGAAGCAAGTGGGTATGTACGGTTACCGGGAACACGCCCCTCATCTCCTCTCCGGCGGGCAGAAGCAGAGAGTTGCCATTGCGGGCATCATCGCAATGGAGCCCAAATGTATCGTTCTGGACGAGCCCACGGCTATGCTGGACCCCAAGGGACGCCGTGAGGTTATGGAGACCATCATAAAGCTGAACCGGGAGAAGGGGATCACCGTCGTTCTCATTACCCACCATATGGATGAGGCGGCAAAGGCACAGCGGGTGATCGTGCTGCACGAGGGTAGGATCGCCCTTGACGGCACCCCCAAAGAGGTGTTCTCTCAGGTAGAGACGCTCCACGACCTGCGACTGGCTTCCCCGGAAACAGTAGAGCTTTGCTGGGAGTTGAATAAAAAAGGATACGATCTCCCACTTACGCAATTAGACCCCAAAGAATGCGCGCAGATACTGTTTGAAGTCTTCAAGTAACAGATCTGACCCTTAGGAGGATTACCGTGACACCGATCATACAGGTCGAAGACCTACAATATATATACAGCAAAGGAACACCTTGGGAGCATGTGGCACTCAGCGGTGTTTCCTTTGCTATCCACCGGGGCGAGTTCGTGGGCATTATTGGTCACACCGGCTCGGGGAAAAGTACGCTCATTCAGCAGCTAAACGGTCTCTTAAAGCCCACATCTGGCAAGGTACTGCTGGACGGTGAGGATATTTGGAAGGATAAGGCTACCACACGGCAGGCGCGCTTCCGTGTAGGTCTTGTGTTTCAGTACCCGGAGTATCAGCTTTTTGAAGAAACGGTCTATAAGGATATCGCCTTTGGACCGAAGAATATGCGCCTTTCCGAGGAGGAGATCGACCGCCGGGTTCGGGAAGCCGCCGGCTTTGTGGGACTGACGGAAAAGCAATTACAGGCATCTCCCTTTGATCTTTCCGGCGGACAGAAGCGCCGGGTTGCCATTGCGGGTGTGATCGCAATGGAGCCGGAGGTGCTGATCCTCGACGAGCCTGCTGCCGGTCTTGACCCGGAGGGCAGGGAGGAGATCCTTAAAAATATCGAAGACTACCGCAGAGCGAAAAACGCTACCGTCATTATGGTCAGCCACTCTATGAATGATGTGGCACGGCTGACAGATCGGCTTCTGGTGCTCAACGGCAGCGCCCTTGCTATGGACGGAACGCCTGACGAGGTCTTCGCCCGGGCGGATGAACTGCTCAAGATGGGTCTGGATATTCCGGATGTGACCCGCGTGTTTTTGGAACTAAAGAAGCTTGGTCTTGATGTACCTCCGGTCTATACTACGGAGCAGGCAACCCGCGCCCTTCTTAAATTAAAGGAGGGGAAATGATATGCTGAAAGACATTACCCTTGGTCAGTATTTCCCCGGAAATTCGCCCGTGCATAAATTAGATCCCCGCACCAAGCTGCTGCTACTGATCGTCTATATTGTTGCGCTGTTTACGGCTGTCAGCTGGCTTTCCTACGGTCTGTGCCTCCTTTTTCTGGTGGCAATCGTTGCCATTTCCCAAATTCCACCCAAGTCTTTGATTCGGGGAATGAAGCCTATGATCTTCATTTTGGTCTTTACGGGAATGTTAAACCTGTTCTTTTATGCGGAGGGTACGGTGCTGGTATCCTTTTTGGGCATAACGATTACTACCGGCGGCATTATCCGCGCCATCTTTATGGTGCTGCGGATTTTAATGCTGGTGTCCGCTACCTTTATGCTGACCTATACCACGTCGCCTATTGCGCTGACCGACGGTCTGGAGTCTCTGCTGAGCCCCCTGAAAAAGCTCCGCTTGCCGGTTCATGAGCTTTCTATGATGATGTGTATTGCGCTGCGCTTTATTCCGACACTCATTGAGGAGACGGATAAAATTATCTCTGCCCAAAAGGCGAGAGGTGCCGATTTTGAAAGCGGTAAGCTGATGGAGAAAGTAAAAGCCTTGGTACCGATTCTGGTGCCTCTGTTTATCAGCGCCTTCCGTCGCGCCGATGAGCTTGCAACGGCAATGGAATGCCGCTGCTATCAGGGCGGTGAGGGCAGAACAAAAATGAAGCAGATGCACTACCGCAGGAGAGATATTTCTGCCTTTGTGACAGGTGCGATTTTCCTGGCTGCGGTGATTTTGCTGGCAAGCTTCAGTCTGTGAGGAATCTATGCGAAATATAGCGCTGTTTTTATCGTATTTAGGTACTGCTTTTCACGGCTGGCAGATGCAAAAGGACCTGCCTACGGTGCAGGAGACATTGGAAAAAGCCATCTGCAAGGTGGTGGGTCACCCGGTCCATGTGACCGGCTGCGGACGCACCGATGCCGGTGTACACGCAAAATGCTATGTGGCGAATTTTAAAACCACCTCTACCATCCCGGTAGACCGTCTGCCCTACGCCCTCAATACCCATCTGCCTGCGGATGTGGTGGTGACAAAGGCTTTTGATGTCCATGAGGGCTTCAATGCCATCGGCTCCTGCGCCCGGAAGGAGTATACCTATATTATCTATAATTCCCGGGTCCGTGACCCCTTCTATGTCAATCGTGCCTGGTTTTATCCCCGTCATTTGGACGAGAAGGTTTTACAGCGGGCGGCGGACCAGTTTGTGGGCACTCACGATTTTGCCGCAGTCCGTTCCGTGGGTACAGATGTAAAATCCACGGTCCGGACAGTATATTACTATCATGTAGAGCGGCAGGGTGATCTGCTTTATTTGCGTGTATGCGCCAACGGCTTCCTGTATAATATGGCGCGGGCAATGGCAGGTACCATTGTCTATGCGGCCGAGGGAAAATTCGAGCCGGAGGAGATCGGCAGAATTTTGGAGGAAGGTAACCGCACGGCTGCCGGTCCCACCGTACCGGCAGGAGGTCTGTATATGACCCATTTATGGTATGAAGACGGTGTAACCAAATTTGAATGTCCCGGTTAATGCCTGACGGCGCGTCAGGTAAGGAGGAAAACTATGCAACCTAAGATGTGTGTAAGATGTAAGAAAAATGTGGCGGTCGTTTTCATTACCAAGATCGAAAACGGCAACACCTTAAATGAAGGCTTTTGCCTCCGCTGCGCTCGGCAGCTGGGTGTGCCCCAGATCGACCAGGTAGTGAAGCAGATGGGCATTTCCGAGGATGAGCTGGAGGAGCTCAGCGAGGAAATGAGCAGTATGTTTGGTCAGAACGAAGATAAGGACGAGGATGAGGACGAGACCGAAAGCCGCACCGCAACCTTCCCACTGCTGAATCAAATGTTCGGCAGCAATTTGCCGGCAAAAAAAGCAGAGCAACCGGAGGAAGAGCCGGAAGCACCGAAAAAGAAAAAAGGCTCCAATAAACATAAGTTTTTGGACGCTTATTGTATGGACCTCACCGGCAGAGCTCGGGAAGGCAAGCTGGATAAAGTCATTGGACGGGATGTGGAGACCGAGCGGGTCATCCAGATCCTCAACCGCCGGCAGAAAAATAATCCCTGCCTGATTGGTGAGCCGGGCGTTGGTAAGACCGCCATCGCAGAGGGCCTTGCCCAGCGAATTGCTGCAGGGGATGTGCCTTATAAGCTCCGCAATAAAGAAGTATTTTTGCTGGATCTGACTGCATTGGTGGCAGGTACCCAGTTCAGAGGTCAGTTCGAGAGCCGTATGAAGAGCCTGATCGGCGAGATCAAGGCCTGCGGCAATATCATTCTCGTCATCGATGAGGTCCACAATCTTGTGGGCGCAGGCGATGCGGAAGGCTCTATGAATGCTGCCAATATCTTAAAGCCTGCTCTTTCCCGGGGCGAAATTCAGGTAGTAGGCGCAACCACCTTCAATGAATACCGCAAGCATATCGAAAAGGATGCGGCATTAGAGCGTCGATTCCAGCCGGTGTCCGTTGCTGAGCCTACCATCGAGGAAGCCTGCCAGATTATGCAGGGCATTGCCAAGACCTACGGTGATTTCCACGGCGTGACCATCTCGCCCGAGATCGCCCGGCAATGCGTTATCCTCTCCGAGCGGTATATTTCCGACCGCTTCCTGCCGGATAAGGCAATCGATCTTTTGGACGAAGCCTGCTCCGATGTAAACCTGCGCAATAAGGAAATTTCCCGTCTTGCAGAGCTGAAAAAGGAGCGGGACGATTATGAGCTGGAGTTGCGGATGCTCACCGAGGACACGGAAAACGAGCATTACGAACGCCTTGCCACCATTCGCAGCAAGCTCTATGCCTTGGCTGCGGAGATCGAGGAGCTGGATAAGCTGCCCGCGCCTGCGGTGACGATGGAGAACTTGGCACGAATTATCGAGCTGTGGACAAAGATCCCTGCAAGCAAAATCAAAGCACAGGAGTATCAGCAGATCAAGGGCCTTGCCGACCGACTGAAAGAGCATATCGTAGGGCAGGACGAAGCGGTGGAAGCGGTAGCAAGAGCTATCCGCAGAAACCGTGTAGGCATCTCGCCCAAGCGCCGCCCGGTATCCTTTATCTTTGTAGGACCCACCGGTGTGGGTAAGACAGAGCTGGTAAAATGCTTGTCTGCGGACCTCTTTGACACGCCCGACTCTCTGGTGCGCCTGGATATGTCGGAGTTTATGGAAAAGCATACGGTCTCCAAGCTCATCGGCTCGCCTCCCGGCTATGTAGGCTATGACGAGGCAGGTCAGCTTACCGAGAAGATCCGCAGAAGACCCTACTGCGTGGTGCTCTTTGATGAGATCGAGAAAGCCCATCCGGATGTACTGAATGTACTGCTTCAGGTGCTGGACGACGGTCGTATCACGGATGCCCAGGGCAGAACGGTGAACTTTGAAAATACTGTGATCGTTATGACCTCCAATGCCGGCTCTGAGGGCAGGGTAGGGGGCGTCGGCTTCGGCAGAAGTGACAAAGATATGGTCACCGAAAAGACGATGAAGGCGCTGCGTGAGTTCCTCCGTCCTGAATTTCTCAACCGTGTGGATGAGATCATTACCTTTAACCACCTGACGGAAGAAAACTTTATGGGAATTGCGGATATTATGCTGGGCGAATTGACACAGAGCCTGACCGACCGCGGTCTCACCGTCGTATTTGGTGAGGGCGTCCGGGAGTATTTGGTCAAAAAGGCATTTTCTGTCACCTATGGTGCAAGAAACCTGCGCCGTACCATCCAAAAGGAGCTTGAGGATCCCATCTCCGAAAAGATCATCGACTCCTTTGAGTCGCCGATTTCCGAGATTACCGTCTCTTTTGAAGATGAGACTCTGAAAATCACCGCAAGATAAATTATCGGGAAGCAAACGCTTCCCGATTTTTTAGAAATCAAATTCGTTATTTAATTTTTCCGATACCCGCCAAGCGGCGTCTTCGATCTTATTCGCAGCTTTCACAGCCAGCTTTCTTGTAGGATTTGTGCGAGGCATCATCATAATGGCCACCGCACCAACTGCAGCGCCAATGCCCAATGTTGCCGCCCAAGTCTTAACCTGCATATGCTCCCTCCTCACTTTTTGGACTATCCATAGTATATCCCGGGCAGAAAAATTATGTCGTGTAAGGTTTTTCCTTGCAAGGCAGAAAATTTGTGTTATAATGAAGAAAAAAGCGCAGAAATGAGGTATATATATGGCCATTGATGTGTTGCAGGATAAAATTCGCAAGCAGAAGAACCCCTCTGTCATCTGTTTTTCCTTGGATACAGGTGTTGTTCCTCCTATGCTCCCAAGAACGATTGAGGGCTGCGGGAAATATTATACAGAGCTTTTGGAGGCACTCCGGGGTCAGGTGCCGGCTGCCCGCTTTGCCTTTGGCAGCTTTTGTTTACAGGAGGGCGGTCTTGCCCTTTTGCAGGAGCTGCTGAAAAAAGCATCAAACTTAGGATACTATGTGCTGCTGGACTGCCCGGAGATTCTCTCTGCCACTGCTGCGGAGCAGTATGCTGCCGCATTGTTTGTTAAAGAGAGTCCGTTTGCTTTTGACGGCCTGATCATATCTGCCTTCTTGGGCAGCGATACGGTAAAGCCCTTTTTGAACCGCTCTAAGGAAAGCGGCAAGGATGTGTTCGTGTTGCTGCGTAGCGCCAATAAGAGCGCCTCAGAGCTGCAGGACCTGCTTACCGGCGGCCGTCTTGTCCATACTGCCGCTGCAGATGTGATCTCCCGATTGGGCGAGAGCATCGTGACGCGCTGCGGTTATTCTACATTGGGTGCTGTCGCTTCTGCTACTGCGCCGGATAGTCTTCGCAACCTCCGGGAAAAATATAAGCACCTGTTCTTAATTGTAGACGGCTTCAACGCCCCCGGCGCAAATGCCAAAAATTGCGGCTTTGCTTTTGACCGCTTAGGTCACGGCGCCCTTGTTTGCAATGAGGGCATTGTATCAGCCTGGCAGGCAGAGGAAAACGCCGATTATTTGGCAGCAGCCAAGGATGCGACGGAACGGATGCGCCACAACCTTGCCCGCTATGTTACTGTATTTTGATATGTAACCGGGGATAACCCCGGCTTAGCCCATACCCAGAATACCCTTACCGTTGCCCGCATTGTTACCGTTATCTCCGCCGTTGGTGGGAGAAGGCTCGGTAGTGTCCGGTGTGGTGGGCGCGTCAGTAGGCGCGGTCGTGGGCGCTGTGGTAGGCGCAGTGGTCGGTGCCGTAGTAGGCTTTGTGGTCGGATCGCTGTTTTCCGTCATGGAGCAGCCGCAGGCTGCCAGAGAAACCGCCAGCAAAACACTAACGGCAACGAGCAAAAATTTTTTCATACTTGTTCCTCCTATCCTTTGGTTTCAAGCATAGTATTTCCCGACGAATGTCGAATAGTCAGGAAATTCAGCCCATTAAAATTATGAAATCCCAATTTTGGGCTTGCTATTTGCATATAAATTTTGTATAATAATCAAAAATAAATGAAAAGGGGATCTTTCGCGAATGAAGAAGCTTTCCGTTAAGAAAAATGTAGAATGTATGGCCTGCTTGGAGTGCGTCCGTGCCTGCTCCGAAGCCTTTTATAAGGAATTTCATCAGGACCTGAGCTGCATCCGCATCGTGGATAAGAATGGCGCTGCTAAGCCTATGACTTGCATCCAGTGCGGCAAATGCGCGAAGGTCTGCGAAGCCGGCGCCATTACTCAGAATCCCAAGACCGGTGTTTATATGATCAATAAGAAGCTGTGTACCTCCTGCGGTAAGTGCGTAGAGGTCTGCCCCATGAAGGTTATGGTGCAGAAGGAAGGCGGCACTACCACCAAGTGCATCGCCTGCGGCATCTGCGCAAAGGTCTGCCCCATGGAAGTCCTGGAGATCGTCGAAAAGTGATTACATAAAAGGTGTACAGTGATGCCTGTACACCTTTTTTAATTGAGAATGGATAGTTGATAATTGACAATTATGGTGTCCGCGTTGCGGACGATTAAATTCGTAGGGGCGCATCACGATGCGTCCGCCTCCTGATTTCCTGTCATCCTGCTTGTATTTGCAGGTATACTGTGTTATTATCAGGGATAAATAGAATCTGACCGATTGGCAAGGAGGACTTATTATGGAAAAAGGCATTGTTTGTGTGCACTGCGGCAGAGAAATGAACTATATACGAACAGAAAAACTACAGTTCGGACAGACAGGCTGGTTTCTTGGTGACCTCCCCAACTTGGTAGCAGGCGCAATGGAAGTGGATATTTACAGCTGTCCTCAATGTAGAAAAATAGAATTCTTTTTAGCGGATGCAAAAGAGGAAGGACTACCACAAAAGCGGTGTCCCAAATGCGGAAAACGGCACGATTTTGACTATCCAAAATGTCCGTTCTGCAAGTATAATTACTATGGGTAAACAAGACAGACGACGGCTCTTTATCCGAAATATTTGGGTCGATACCCACATCGACCCGATGGGATAGTTAAATATGCATAGCAAAAGGAACAATAAAATGAAAAATAGTAATGTTTATGATATTGAGCAGGTGAGAGAGATCCTGCAAAATGCCCGGTATGCCGTATTTTTTGGAGGTGCCGGAGTATCGACAGACAGTGGGATCCCGGATTTTCGCGGCAATGGCGGACTGTATGCCGATGGTGAGGAGGACAGCGCCTATTATTTGAGTCGTGAATGTCTCTATGCCGAGCCGGAAAAATTCTTCCGGTTTTTCAGAAGTAATATGCTGTTTCAGAATGTAGAGCCAAACGATGCACATATAGCTCTTGCGGACTTAGAAAAACGGGGTGTCATAAAGGCAGTGATCACCCAGAATATTGATGGTCTCCATCAAAAGGCAGGGAGCAAACGCGTGATCGAGCTTCACGGCACTGCAAATCAGTATTACTGTGTACGGTGCGGAAAGGTTTATGATAGTGAAATTCTGACAGATGGTGCCCGCATTCCGCAATGTGAAGTTTGTGGTGCTTTGGTCAGACCCGATGTAACCCTTTATGGAGAATCCTTGGATGGCTTCAATTATGCGGATGCTGAGGAGGAAATTTCCAGTGCGGATGTTCTGATCGTTGGCGG